>JASLFM010000243.1 GCA_030150585.1 Acidovorax sp. | reverse complement strand
TGCGCCCAGGGCCTCCAGGGCCTGTTCGGTCTCGGCGCTGCTTGCCACGAGCCGCCAGTCGGGCGTAGGCAGGCCCTCGAAGCGCCAGATGCGCTTGGTCATGATCTTGTCCATCGCGATGCTGGAAGCCATCACGCCCGGGCCCGTGTAGGGAATGCGCAGCAGCTCGAGCGCTCCCTGCACCGTGCCGTCCTCGCCGTGGCGGCCATGCAGCGCGATGAAGCAGCGGGCGTAGCCGGCACGCTGAAGTTCCGACAGGTCCTGGTGCGCGGGGTCGAACGCATGCGCATCCACGCCGCGCGTGCGCAGCGCCTGCAGCACGCCGCCGCCCGACATGAGCGAGACCTCGCGCTCGGACGAATCGCCGCCCATGAGCACGGCCACCTTGCCCAGGGCCTCGATGTCGATCTTGGGCTCCATTGGGCTCATAGCGCCCGCCCTTCTTGCGCGAGGCGCTCACTTTTTTCTAGCATTTCCACCACTTTCGCAGGCACGGCGCCGATGGAGCCGGCCCCCATGCACATCACCACATCGCCGTTGCGCGCGTTGTCCACGATGGCGCGCGGCATGTCGGCCACATCGTCCACAAACAGCGGCTCCACGCGGCCCGCAACGCGCAACGCGCGCGCCAGCGAGCGACCGTCGGCCGCCACGACCGGGGCTTCGCCCGCCGCGTAGACCTCGGTCAGCAGCACGGCGTCGGCGCTGCCGATCACTTTCACGAAATCCTCGAAGCAGTCGCGCGTGCGGCTGTAGCGGTGCGGCTGGAAGGCCAGCACCAGGCGCCGCCCCGGAAAGGCGCCGCGCGCAGCGGCCAGCGTGGCCGCCATTTCGACCGGGTGGTGGCCGTAGTCCTCGATGAGCGTGAAATGCCCGCCGCCGTTCTCGGCCCGGGCGGGCAGGTCGCCATAGCGCTGGAAGCGCCGCCCCACTCCCTTGAAGCCTGCGAGAGCACGCAGCACCGCATCGTCGGGGATGCCGAGCTCCACCGCGACAGCGATGGCCGAGAGCGCGTTGAGCACGTTGTGCTCGCCCGGCAGGTTGAGTTCCACCTCGAGGTCGGGCAGCGTGACGCCGTTGCGCCGCTGCACCGTGAAGCGCATGCGCCCGCCCTCGGCGCGCACGCCGATGGCGCGCACCTGGGCATCCTCGGCGAAACCGTAGCTCGTGACCGGGCAGGTGACCTCGGGCAGGATCTCGCGGATGGCCGGGTTGTCCACGCACAGGATGGCCGTGCCGTAGAACGGCATGCGGTGCAGGAAGTCGACGAAGGCCTTCTTGAGCCGGCCGAAGTCGTGGCCGTAGGTCTCCATGTGGTCGGCATCGATGTTCGTGACCACGGCCATCACGGGCAGCAGGTTCAGGAACGAAGCGTCGGACTCGTCGGCCTCCACCACGATGTACTCGCCCTGGCCCAGGCGCGCGTTGGCGCCCGCGCTGTTGAGGCGGCCGCCGATCACGAAGGTTGGGTCGAGCCCGCCCTCGGCCAGCACGCTGGTCACGAGGCTGGTGGTCGTGGTCTTGCCGTGCGTGCCCGCGATGGCGATGCCGCGCTTGAGGCGCATGAGCTCGGCCAGCATGAGCGCGCGCGGCACCACGGGGATCTTCTTCTCGCGCGCGGCCAGCACCTCGGGGTTGTCGGCCTGCACGGCGGTGGACGTGACCACGGCGTCGGCCCCCTGCACGTGGGCCGCCTCATGGCCCACATGGGTGGCGATGCCCAGCCCTGCCAGGCGGCGCAGCGTGGCGCTGTCGGACAGGTCCGAGCCCGAGATGGCGTAGCCCAGGTTGTGCAGCACCTCGGCGATGCCGCTCATGCCGGCACCGCCCAAGCCCACGAAATGGATGTGTCGGATGGCGTGTTTCATGCGGCCAACTCCTCGCATGCGGTGACCACCTCGCGGGTGGCCTGTGTCTTTTGCATGGTTTTGGCTCTCTGCGCGCGTTCCAAAAGCGTGGAACGCTCCATATTTTGTAGCATCTGCGCCAGACCCTCGGGCGTGAGGTCGCGCTGCTGGACCAGCCAGCCGCCGCCCTCCCGCACGAGGAACTGCGCATTCGTCGTCTGGTGGTCGTCCACCGCCGCCGGAAACGGCACGAACACCGCCGCAGCGCCCACGGCGGCGATCTCGGTCACGGTACTCGCGCCCGCGCGGCAGACGATCACATCGGCGTCTGCGAACGCCGTGGCCGTGTCGTCAATAAAGGGGGTCAGCGTGGCGTGCACGCCGGCGGCGGCGTAGTTCGCCCGCAGCGCGTCGATCTGCGCGGCGCCGCTCTGGTGCGTTACCAGGGGGCGGCCGTCTGCCGGAATCAGCGCAAGCGCCTTTGGCACGATGTCGTTGAGCGCGCGCGCGCCCAGGCTGCCGCCCACCACGAGCAGCCGCAACGGCCCCGTGCGGCCCGCGAAGCGCTCGGCCGGCTCGGCCTGGCGCGTGAACGCCTGGCGCAGTGGGTTGCCCACCCACAGGCCCTTCTTGAACACCTGGGGAAAGGCCGTGAACACGCGGTCGGCCACACCGGCCAGGACCTTGTTGGCCATGCCCGCGATGGAATTCTGCTCATGCAGCACCAGCGGCTTGCCCGCCAGCACGGCCATCATGCCGCCCGGGAAGGTGATGTAGCCGCCCAGGCCCACGACCACGTCGGGCTTCACGCGCCGCACCACGGCCAGCGCCTGCCAGAACGCGCGCAGCAGGCGCAGCGGCA
>JASLFM010000242.1 GCA_030150585.1 Acidovorax sp. | reverse complement strand
CTGCGGCACCACGCCGAGCTTGCGGCGCGCGGCCGCATAGTCGGCCTGCACGTCGCTGCCCTGCACGAGCACGCGCCCGCTGGTGGCGCGCGCGAGGCCCGCGAGGATGCTGATGAGGGTGGTCTTACCCGCGCCGTTGGGTCCGAGCAGGCCGAAGAATTCGCCCTCCTCGATGTCCAGGCTCACTTGGTTGAGCGCCTGGAACGGCCCCTTGGGCGTTTGGTAGGTCTTGGAAACGGATTGGAATGAGACGGCGGGCATGAGGTCCCATGATTTTACGGGTTTGCCCGTAGCCGCGCTGGGGCCGGCTCAGGCAGCCGCCGGCAGCAGCTCCCCCACGCCGTACAGGCCCGCCATGCCCGCCAGTGCCTGTGGCAGCCCTTTGACGGCAAAGCCCTTGCCGCGCGTGAGGGCCTCACGGCGGCACTCCAAGAGTACCGCGAGCGCGGACGTGTCGAACACCGTGAGCGCACCAGCGTCCACGACGATCTCCTGCTCGTGGCGGGCCTGCAGCCCCTGCACCAGCAGGCGCAGGCACGCGGCGGCCTGGCGGTGGGTCAACTCGGGCGGCAGCACCAGCATTTATTTGGCGCCGCCGTTGCCAGCGCTGTTGGCCTTGTTGCGCGCGGCCAGCGTGTCGATGAGACCCGCCACGCCCTTGGTATTGATCTCCTGCGTGAACTGGTTGCGGTAGGTTTCCACCAGCCACACGCCGAGCACGTTCAGGTTGTAGATCTTCCAGCCATCGGCGGTCTTCTCGAGGCGGTAGTCGAGCTGGATGGGGTCGCCACGGCCCTGAATCTCGGTGCGCACGGGCACGTCGGTATCCGTGGGCTGCATCCGCAAGGGCTTGACGACGATGTCGGTCTGCGCATTCACCTGGGACAAAGCGCCGGCATAAGTGCGCACCAGCAGGGTCTTGAATTCATCCTGCAGGCGCTGCTGCTGCTCGGGCGTGGCCTGGCGCCAGCCGGGGCCAACGGCCGCGGCGGTCATGCGGCGGAAGTTGACATTGGGCATGATGGTCTTGTCCACCAAGGCGATGATCTTGGTGACATCGCCGTTCTGCAGCGACTTGTCGTTGCGGATGGTCTGCAGCACGTCGGTGGACAGGCGCTTGATCAGCACATCCGGGGCCTCGTCCGCCGCAAAGGCGGGCAGCGCCGCAGCCAGGGCCACGGTGGCGGCGATCATGCCCAGGGAGCGTCGGTTCATCATCATGTGAAAGTCCTTTCTCTCGGCCATGCGCACGGGGCCATGGCCGCGCCCAGTGTGGGCGATGGTGCGGCGTGCGCTTGTAGGATTAATTCGGCTCCGGCGGCAGGCGGCCATCGCCGCCGTCGTCGCTCCCGCTACTGCCCGGCACGGGCTGGCCCGCCTGCTGGGCGCGCAGCTGCAGGTACACGTCGCGCGTGAAGCTGTATTTGTCAAGCGCGGCCGACTCCAGCACCGAGCCCGCGCTCAGCAGGTTGGCGCGCGTGTTCACGATCCGGAAGCCATAGAGCGAATTGCGCGTGGGCACATGGTCGACCTGGGTGACCAGATCACCCTGGCGGTCCACGGGCAGCGCCACCGTGTCGCGCACGGTGGAGGGGCCGAGCAGCGGCAGTACCAGGTAGGGGCCGCTGGGCACGCCCCAACGCGCCAGCGTGAGGCCGAAGTCCGACTTGTGGCGCTGGATGCCTGCCTCGGAGGCCACGTCGAACAGGCCGCCGATGCCGAACACCGTGTTCACGTTGAAGCGCACAAAGCTGTCGAGCGCCGCAGCCCCCTGCAGTTGCAGCAGGTTGTTGATGGACGACCACAGGTCGCCCAGATTGGCGAACACGTTGGTCACGCCCGTGCGCACGGGCTGGGGCGTGACCGTCTTGTAGGCCGTGGCCACGGGCTTGAGCACGGCATCGTCCACGCCGTCATTGAAGCGGGTCATGCCGCGGTTGTAGCCCTCGAAGGGGTCGGCAGGGTTGGCCTGCGGACCCGCGGCGCAGCCCGCGATCAGCGCGGCAACTGCAGTGGCGAGGCCCGCCCTGGCAAGAAGGGGATGCATCGTGGTCATTTCTTCGCTCCGCCCGAACCGCCCTCTTCGGCCTTGCCGTAGAGGAACTGCCCAATCAGGTTTTCCAGCACCACGGCGGACTGGGTGGCGGTCACCGTGTCGCCGGCGGCGAGGTTCTTTTCGTCGGCACCGGCCTCAATACCGATGTACTGGTCGCCCAGCAGCCCGCTCGTAAGGATCTTGAGCGAGCTGTCCTTCGGGAAAGCATAGCGGTCGTCCAGCGCCAGCGTCACGTTGGCCTGGAAGGTTTTGTCGTTGAACGTGATCGATTCCACGCGCCCCACCACCACTCCCGCACTGCGCACCGCCGCCTTGGGCTTGAGGCCGCCAACGTTGTCAAAGCGCGCGGTGATGCGGTAGCCCGAATGGAAGTTGAGGTTGAGCAGGTTGGCCGACTGCAGGGCCAGGAACACCAGCGCCACAGCACCGATCATCACGAACAGGCCGACCCAGACATCGTTTTTCGAATGCTGCATGTTTGGCTACTTTCAGATACTGAACATCAGGGCAGTGAGGACGAAGTCCAGGCCCAGCACGGCCAGCGAGGCCATGACCACGGTGCGCGTCGTGGCGCGCGAAACACCCTCGGGCGTGGGCTTGGCGGCGTAGCCCTGCAACAGCGCCACGAAGGTCACCGTGAGGCCGAACACCATGCTTTTGATGACGCCGTTGCCGAGGTCGCTCCAGACATCGACGCCGTTCTGCATCTGTCCCCAGAACGCACCGCCGTCCACGCCAATCATGAGCACGCCCACGATCCAGCCGCCGATCACGCCCACGGCGCTGAACACGGCCGCGAGCAGCGGCATCACAATCACGCCGGCCCAAAAGCGCGGTGCGAGGATGCGGCTGACCGGGTCGACGGCCATCATCTCCATGGCGCTGAGCTGCTCGCCTGCCTTCATGAGGCCGATCTCGGCCGTGAGCGAGGTGCCCGCGCGGCCCGCGAACAGCAGTGCCGTGACCACGGGGCCCAGTTCGCGCACCAGCGACAGCGCCACGAGCAGCCCCAGCGCCTCGGCCGAGCCGTAGCGCTGCAGCGTGTAGTAGCCCTGCAGCCCCAGCACGAAGCCCACGAACAGGCCCGACACCGCGATGATGGACAGCGAGTAGTTGCCCAGGAAGTGGATCTGGTCGCCCACGAACTGCGGTCGCCGGAATGCCGCACCAAAGAGGCGCAGGAGCTGCGCGAGCAGCCGTGCCCCCTGGCCGATGTCGCCCAGCTTGCTGCGCACGGCAAAGCCCACATCGGATGGCCGCCACCAGCTCATACCGCACCTCCGCCATAGGAGGTGCCGGCCGGCCCGAAGTCCTGCGCCACGCCGGGCCCCGGGTAGTGGAACGGCACGGGGCCCGTGGGCAGCGCATGCACGAACTGGTGCACGAGCGGATCGCTGCTCGCGCGCACCTCGTCGGGCGTGCCCTGCGCGGCCACGGTGCCGGGGCCGAGCACGATCACGTGGTCGGCCACGCGGAAGGTCTCCTCCACGTCGTGCGAGACCAGGATGGTGGTGAGTCCCATGGCATCGTTGAGCTGGCGGATGAGCTGGGCGGCCGTGCCCAGCGAGATCGGATCGAGCCCCGCGAAGGGCTCGTCGTACATCACGAGCTCGGGGTCCAGCGCCACGGCACGCGCCAGCGCCACGCGCCGCGCCATGCCGCCCGAGATCTGGCTCGGCATGAGGTCGCGCGCCCCGCGCAGGCCCACGGCGTGCAGCTTCATGAGCACGATGTCCCGCACCAGCTCGTCGGGCAGGTCGGTGTGCTCGCGCAGCGGAAAGGCCACGTTCTCGAACACGCTCATGTCGGTGAACAGCGCGCCGAACTGGAACAGCATGCCCATGCGGCGGCGCGCGGCGTAGAGCGCGTCGCGGTCCATCGCGCCCACGTCATGGCCGTCGAACAGCACCTGCCCCTGCTGGGCGCGCTGCTGCCCGCCGATGAGGCGCAGCACCGTGGTCTTGCCTCCACCCGAGGCGCCCATGAGCGCCGTGACCTTGCCGCGCGGCACTTGCAGCGAGAGGTCGCGCAAGATCACGCGCTCGCCGTACGAGAACGTGACATTGCGCAGTTCCACCAATAGAGGTTGCTCAGCCATGCAGCGGGAGGGAAAAGAAAGGTCGTAGGGGCATTCTCAGGGCAAACCCCAGGGGATGCGATGGTACCTCATACATACATTCACGCATGTTTGCATGTTGCAATACCGCTTTTCACTATTTTTTTTATAGCTAAAGGCGCTTACCCCTCAAGCGCCAACAGCCCATTTTATTTGAATCCCGCGCAGCGCGCTTGGCGGCTCACAGCATGCTTTGCAGGAAGGCGCGGGTGCGCGCATGCCGGGGCTGCGCAAAGAAGTCGGCGGCCGGCGCCGACTCGATGAGCTCGCCCTGGTCCATGAAGGCGACGCGGTGCGCCACCTCGCGTGCAAAGCCCATTTCGTGCGTGACCACGAGCATAGTCATTCGCTCCTGCGCGAGCTGGCGCATGGTACGCAGGACTTCGCCCGTGAGCTCGGGGTCGAGTGCCGAGGTGGGCTCGTCGAACAGCAGAATGTCGGGCTCCATGGCCAGCGCGCGGGCGATGGCCACGCGCTGCTTCTGCCCGCCCGAGAGGCGTGCGGGATAGGCGTCGCGCTTTTCGAGCAACCCCACCTTTTGCAGCAGGACCTCGGCGCGCGGCACGATGGCCTCGCGCACGAGGCCCTTGACGACCATGGGCGCCTCGATCACGTTCTCGAGCACCGTGAGGTGCGGGAACAG
>JASLFM010000174.1 GCA_030150585.1 Acidovorax sp. | reverse complement strand
TACCAATGGCGCTCCGGGCGCGGCCTGGCCATCGCCAAGACCGCCATCGTCTCCATCGAGTACGACGCCAACACCAAGGAACTGCTCAAGACCGTGCAGCGCGCGGATGCGCTGTCCGGCGCGCGCGGCAACTCCAACCTGCAGGCCTCGGTGGCATCGGGCTTCCAGGCCGCCGGGCAGAACGCCGGGGTGGGCGGCCTTATGGGCATGGGCATTGCAACCGGGGGGCTGGGCGGATTAGCCGGGCTACAGCAGCCGGTGGCGGCGCCCGCTCCCGCGCCTGCCGCGCCGGCGGCGGACGACCCCATCGCCAAGCTCACCAAGGCCAAGCAGATGCTGGATGCCGGCCTCATCACCCAGGCCGACTACGATGCCGTCAAGGCCAAGGCGCTCGGCCTGTAAGCGCGCATGACGCCCGACACGCCGCCGCTGCCGAATGGGCCGGGCTCGCCGCAAGACGTGCCGCCCACCCCAGGCCAGTCTTCGGGGCAGTTCCCCATCGACCCGGCCACGCTGCCCGCTCCCATCCGCAACGAACTGACTGCGCCCGACCCGGCGGCCATCGACACCGCCTCCACCGAGCTGAAGGACGGCGTCAACCGCTGCCCCAAGTGCGGCGCGACCGAAATCCGCCAGCGCGCGGGCACGGACCAGCTCATCTGCCTGTTCTGCCGCCACGAATGGACGGCCGCGCGCGTGGAGGAAGAGTTCGGCCTGGGCGAAGGCATCGACCAGCTCCGGGGCACGCAGATTGCCTCTGGCGCCAAGGACATCCGGGCCGACGTGGCCAGCCTGCGCACCTTCAAGTGCGCCGGCTGCGGCGCAGAGGTGGTGGTCAACACCGAGAACGCGATGACCGCCCGCTGCCACTGGTGCCGCCACGTGCTGGGCGTGAACGAGCAGATCGACAACGGCGCGGTGCCCGACGCGGTGCTGCCCTTCCACATCCAGAAGGACGATGCGGTGGCGCGCATCCGCCAGTTCGTCGGCAAGCGGCAAATTTTCGCGCTCCAGGCGTTCAAGCAGGAGTTCGCTCCGGAAAACGTGATGGGCGTCTACCTGCCCTACATGGTGGTGGACGCCAACGCCAGCGCCGACGTGGGCGGCTTCGGCGAGATCGAAACGCGCCGCTACACGCGCGGCGAGGGCAAAGACCAGAAGACCTACTACGACGCCGACGTGTACCGTGTGCAGCGGCACGTGGACTTCACAGTGGACGACCTGACGCTGGAGTCCAGCGTCCAGCGCGGCAACCTCGACACCAAGGTCAATACCAACAACGTGATCAACGCCATCCTGCCCTTCGACACCAAGAACGCGCTGAAGTGGAACGCCTCCTATCTCGCGGGCTACACCTCGGAGAAACGCGACCGCGACGTGGGGCAACTCCAGCCGCGCCTGGAGGACCAGCTCCTGTCCATCGCGCGCGCGCAGGTGCAGGCCTCGGTGGGCCGCTATGGCCGTGGCGTGCGCTGGGAGCAGGAGCGCATCGACGTGCATGGCACGCGCTGGGTGGCCATGTACCTGCCTGTGTGGCTTTATTCCTACCACCAGCCGGGCAGCAACGGTGGCATGCTGCACTACATCGCGGTGAACGGCCGCACGGGCAAGACCATGGGCAGCGTGCCGGTGCAGCAGTGGAAGCTCATTCTCGCCGCGCTCACCGTCGGCACGTTCGTGGAAGCCATCGCACTCTGGCTCGTGGGGCGCTGACCATGGACAACGACAGCACTCTCGCACTGCTGGCTCTCGGCCCGGCAAGTGGCATCGGGTTGTACTGGATGCTGTACCGCTACTACCGCAACACCGACAAGTCCTACGGCTTCGAGCGCGAAGCCGACGTCAAGGCCCAGCCGGTCACGGGCGCCGACGCGGACCGGAAGGTGGACGAAGTGCGGGGCACGCAGGAGACGCAGATCCGCGGCAACAACGTGGGCGACTATCGTCGGCGCGTGCAGCGCAAGTAGGACGCCCGGCGCGGCAGGCTTGGCGACTCCCCCAAAGAAAAAAGGCTTCCCGCGGGAAGCCTTTTTGCTGGAGCCTGCACGGCCTCAGACGCGCTTGCGGTATTCGCCGGTGCGCGTGTCGATTTCGATCTTGTCGCCCTGGCTCACGAACAGGGGCACGGCCACTTCGAAGCCGGTGGCGATCTTGGCGGGCTTGAGCACCTTGCCGGACGTGTCGCCCTTCACCGCGGGTTCGGTCCAGGTGATTTCGCGCTCGACGCTGGTGGGCAGTTCGACCGAGATGGCCTTGCCGTCGTAGAACACCACTTCCACGGCCATGCCGTCTTCAAGGTAGTTCAGCGCGTCGCCCATGTTCTCGGCCTCGACTTCGTACTGGTTGTACTCGCTGTCCATGCACACGTACATGGGGTCTGCGAAGTAGGAGTAGGTGCACTCCTTCTTGTCGAGGATCACGTTGTCGATCTTGTCGTCGGCCTTGAACACGATTTCGGTGCCGAAGTTGCCGATCAGGCTCTTGAGCTTCATGCGCACGGTGGCGGCGCCGCGGCCGCCGCGGGCGTATTCGGTCTTCAGCACGACCATCGGGTCCTTGCCCTGCATGATCACATTGCCGGCGCGGATTTCTTGAGCGATTTTCATAGCGGATTGCTTGGGTTGGAGCCGCTCCACAGGGCTGGGCGGGGTGGGCTGCGCCGCGGGGGCCGCCCTCCACGCCAGCGCATGTACCGCGGCGGGGTGCGCCGGCTGGGCACGGTCGTGCCGCCTTCGATTGGCGCAAAACCCTGGATTTTAGCTTTTTTCGGCGACGAACCCCAGCAGCTGGGTCAATAAGTCGTCCTGCGCCAGCAGCCGTGCGCGCGCGGCTTGCACGCAGGCGCGCCATTCGGCAAGCGTGCCGGCATCCAGCGAAGGCAGGGCTGGGCCTTGTGCGATCCCGTTCCAGAGATGGTGCATGCGCCGCAGCGAGGGCGGCGCCTGCAGCCAGCCGAGGAAGGCTTCCAGCTTGGCATGGTGCGCGCCGTCGTGCTGGGGGTAGATCTGCCACACGAACGCCTGGCCCGCCCACAGCGCACGCACCAGCGAGTCCTCGCCGCGCACGCAGTTGAGGTCGCAGGCCCAGAGCATTTCGTCGAACGCGGGCTGCGGGCATGGCGCCAGGTAGTGGAGGGCCGGCAGCCCGCCCGTCGGCGCCTG
>JASLFM010000129.1 GCA_030150585.1 Acidovorax sp. | reverse complement strand
AGCACGCTGGTGGCCACGAAGGCACCGAGCGCGATGAACACGCCATGGCCGAAGTTCAGCACGTCCATGAGGCCGAACACCAGCGTGAGGCCCGAGGCGATGATGAAGATGATCATGCCCATGGCCAGGCCCGCCACCGTGAGCGTGAGCCAGGTCGAACCCGAGCCGACGAGCGGCAGCGCAATGAGCGCGAGCACCGGCACCAGGGCCAGCGGAATCCAGTCGAAGTTCTTGTTCATAGTGCCAGCCCCAGCAGCGACTGCTGCAGCGCCTCGTCCTGCGCGAGGTCGGCCATGCTGCCCGCGTGCACCACGCGGCCGTTGTCCATCACGGCCACGGTGTCGCCCAGGCGCTTGGCGAAATGGATGTTCTGCTCGACGAGCAGGATGGTCACACCGCTCTTCTTGAGCTGGTCGAAGGCCTCGATCATGTTGTTGATGATGCTGGGCGCCAGGCCCTTGCTGGGCTCGTCGACGATGAGCAGGTCGCGCGGCTCGATGATGGCGCGCGCCACGGCCACCATCTGCTTTTGTCCGCCCGAGAGCTTGCCCGCGGGGTGGTTCCAGAACTTCTCCACGGCGGGAAAGAGCTGGAAGATCCATTCGAGCCGCGCCGTGTCCATCTGCGCCGCGGTGCGCGCCGCGCGCGCGGCCAGCAGCAGGTTCTCCTTCACCGTCAGGTCGGCGAAGATGCCCATGTTCTCGGGCACGTAGGCGATGTTCAGGTGCGCGATCTGCGGCGTGTGCATGCGCGTGATGTCGCGCCCGTTAAAGCGGATCGCGCCCTGCGAGGCCTGCCACAGGCCCATGACGGTGCGCAGCGTGGTCGTCTTGCCCGCGCCGTTGCGCCCCAGCAGCATGGCGACCTGGCCCTTGGGCACGACCAAATCCACGCCATGCAGGATGTGGTACGCGCCGATGTGGGTGTGCACGCCCTGGAGTTCGAGCAGGTTGGCGGCGGTGTTCATGCGGCCTCCTTGCCGGCGTCCTTGCTGATGCCCAGGTAGGCCTCCTGCACCACGCTGGAGGCGATCACCTCGGCCGGGGGCCCGTCGGCCACAAGCGTTCCGTTGGTGAGCACGATGATGCGGTCGGCCAGCTCGCGCACCACGTCCATCTTGTGCTCCACGAGCAGGATGATCTTGGTCTTGTCCTTCTTGAGTTCGCGGATCAGGTTCAGGATCACGGGCGCCTCGTCATGGCTCATGCCCGCCGTGGGTTCGTCGAACATGTAGACCTGCGGCTCCAGCGCCATGAGCAGCGCCACCTCCAGCTTGCGCTGGTCATGTAGACCTGCGGCTCCAGCGCCATGAGCAGCGCCACCTCCAGCTTGCGCTGGTCGCCGTGCGGCAGGCTGGCCACGGGCGTGTCACGCCGGTCCATCATGGCCACGGCGCGCAGGATTTCCTCTGCGCGCGCGGTCAGCGCATGGTGGTCGCTCCAAACACTCCAGAGGTTGAGGCCACGCCGGTGCTTGCCGCCCCGCGTGGCTTGCACGGCCAGGCGCACGTTCTCGAGCACGCTGAGGCTGGGAAAGAGGTTTGTGAGCTGGAAGGCCCGACCCAGCCCGGCATGCGTGCGCGCCGACGGAGCGAGCCCCGTGAGGTCGCGCCCGCCCAGGGAGACGGAACCCGCCGTTGCCTTGAGCTGGCCCGAGATCAGGTTGAAGTACGTGGTCTTGCCCGCGCCGTTGGGCCCCACGATCGCGGTGAGCGTGCCCGGCTCGAAGGAGCAGGTCACGGCGTTCACCGCCACGTGGCCGCCGAAGCGGATGGTCAAGTCCTTGGTGGCCAAGGTGCTCATCGGAAGGTGTTCTCTTTCTTTTGCGTTGCCGCGAAGGCCCGCCCGTTCAGGGGCAGGTGCCGATCACGTAGTAGTTGGAGCCGGTCTGCTTGAGCGTGGTGGTCACAAACACGTTCCACAGGCCCATGTTCTGGCCCGAGCCGTTGGCGTAGGCATAGCCGCCCTGCTGGTACGCGCGGCCCGCCTGGGTGTGCGCATAGTTGCTGGCCGTGGTGCAGGTGCCGGCGGTGCCCGTCGCGGCCAGCGTGGTGCCGCTCACGGCGCTCGAGACGCTGCCCTCCACCCCGTTCGCATCCACCGCGCGCACCGTCCAGCTGTAGGTGGTCGATGCCGCCAGCGCCGTGTCGGAATAGGTCGTTGCGTACACGGTCAGGGCATTGGCCTTGTTGCCGTTGCGGTAGACGTTGTAGCCACTCGCGCCGGCCACGGCGCTCCAGGCAAGGTCCATGCTCGTGGCCGTGGCACCCGACAGGGCCAGGCCCGTGGGCGCGGGCAGCACCGGATCGGTGGGCGGCGTGGTGGTGCCGCCGCCGTTGCCCGAGCCCGTGCCCGAGGCGATGCGGTCCACCATGGCCTTGATCGCGGCCATCTGCGTGCCGCTCTTCTGCGCGAAGTTGCCGCCGTACCAGCCGATCCAATCCCAACAGGCATTGGGGTTGGCCAGCGAGCCGCTCTTGGCCGTGCTGCGGTTGGTGTTGTCGATCTTGGTCTGGGGAAACAGCAGCACGATGTTGTTGGTGTCCGCCCAGCGGCTGTAGCCAGTGTTCTTGACGAACTTGTCGCCGATCTTGTCCGTGCTCTGCTGGCAGCCGTGCAGCACCACGTGCAGCTTGCATTGCGTGCCGCCCGCGCAACTCGATGGTACGTACAGCCAGCCGGTGGAGGCCATGCCGGGATTGCCCGCCGTGTAGGGGCTCTGGTCGAACTCGATGTAGTTGGCCGCTGCGGGTGCGTTGTTGCGCGCGTTCAGCGTGCCATAGAAATGCGAGAGGGCGGCACCAGCGCCGTCGTAGCCGCAGTTGCTGATGTAGGGCGAGGTGCTGCTGCTGCACGCGTTGTTGCCGGTGCTGTCGAAGTCGGTGGGCAGCACATGGGCGGCGCCCGAGCGCTTCACGTAGGCAATGCTGCCCGCGGGCACGCCGTTGTTGAGGTACTGCGTCTGCAGCGCGTCCGTGAGGTTGGGGCCCACGGTGTAGTCGCTGGTGCCGGTGAAGATGTAGACCCTCTGGTTTGCGAGGTTGGCCTTGCTGTCGATGGCGCCGCTGCTGCTGTAGCTGTCGATGCTGCCCTGCATCGCGGCGAGCTGGCTGCTGCTGATGCTGGCGTTGTACATGCAGGCCGTGTAGTTGTTCTGGCCTGCACACATGTAGGGCCCCGCGGCGAAGATGCCCACGCCCATGAAAGTGGCCGAGTAGGCATTGCCCAGCTGGTTGGCCATGAAGCCGCCCGAGGACAGGCCCGAAACGCTGATCTTTCCCATGTCGATGCTGTACTGCCCCAGCTGCGGCGCAGCGTGGGCCAGGCCCGCAGCGGCCAGCGCGGTGGCCAGCAGGAACCGATGGAATGGCATGCTCTTGTCTCCTGTATGTGATTTCAAGGGTGTGCAAAGCCGCCCCCGTGTTACTCCGGGGGTTCATCGATCAAAAACGAGGAAAGGGAAGGCCGCGCAGGCCCACGGCCCACGCTCCGCCGGATCAGCGCTTGTTGCGCACCGGAATCTGCATTTCTTCAGGCTTGATCTCGCGCACCAGCTCGGGCACGCCCCAGGCGAAGGCCGGGTCCACCTTGATCTTGAAGTGGTACATGCTCTGCAGGGCCTGGTGGTCTTCCTTGCGGAAGGTCATCTTGCCCTTGGGCGTCTCGAAGCTCATGCCTTCCATGGTCTTGATGAGCTTGTTGGTGGCGGTGTCGCCGTTCGTGGCCTTGAGCGCCGTGACCACCGCCATGGCGGCGCTGAAGCCGCCCGCCGTGAAGAAGTCCGGCGGCGCCTTGAACTGCTTGTAGTGCGCCGACACCATGGCTTCGTTCACCGGGTTCTTCGGAATGCCGAAGTAGTAGTAGGTGGCGCCTTCCATGCCAGGGAAGTTCTTGTAGCTCGCCATGGCGGGCAGGATGTTGCCGCCCGTGAACACCTCGATGCCGAAGCGCTTCTTCAGGTCCTGCGCGGCCAGCGCGTTGAAGGGGGGCGTGCCGCCGGCCCAGATCACCTCGATGGCCTTGCGGCCGGG
>JASLFM010000113.1 GCA_030150585.1 Acidovorax sp. | reverse complement strand
CACCGCAGCCACTTGCCACATGGGTTGTGGGTGGCGGACGTGGAGCAGATCATGGAAGATGCCGCGGTACCAGTGCCTGAGGACCTGCGCAAGGTGGCGCAGGCGTTGAGCCAGGTCCTGCACACGCTGCGAGACCGCCATCCGGACTCCGCACTGCCCATAGCCCCCAGCCCCGAGCAGGCCAATGACTGCGGCTGGGTTGCCAACCGCTGGTGCGAACTGCTGCCCGTGCCGCTGGTACTTAAGCAGCAACTGATGGAACTGGAGAATCCGCTCGTGCGGCTGGAACTGGTGGGGGACATTCTGGAACGCACGGGCATTGCAGGCTAGGCCCTGTTGACGCGATGAAAACCAAACCGAAGGTGATGCAAGTCATCACCAAGGGCGAGAGAGGGGGAGCGCAAACCCATGTGCGCACCCTGTGTCAGGCACTGGCACCCCAAGTCCATTTCAGCGCCGTCATCGGCGGCACGAGCTCCTCGCCGCTCGAGGGCGATCTGCGCGCCCAAGGGCTTGCTGTTTACCGCCTGCCCAGTCTGCGCAATTCGCTGGCGCCCTGGCACCTGATCCGCTCGGTCCTGGATCTGCGGGCTCTGATCCGCGAGCACGAACCCGACATGCTGCATGCCCACAGCGCCGTGGCGGGCGTGGTCGCGCGCCTGGCAGGCAGGTTGAGCCACAAGCCCGTGATCTACACCGTGCATGGCTTTGCCTTCAAACCCGAAGTGCCTTGGCTGCGTCGAACCATAGCGTGGTGCTGCGAATGGCTGCTGGCAGGGTGGACGGAGCATATGGTGTGTGTCTCGCAGCACGAGCTGCAGCTTGCGCAAGGCTTGCCGATCCGGGCTGGCCGACTGACCGTGGTACCGAACGCCATGGAGGACGATGGCCAACAGGCCCGGCCCGGGCCCACACGCATCGCCATGGTGGCCCGGCTGGCTGCCCCCAAGCGCCCTGACCTGTTGCTGCATGCTCTGGCCCGGCTGCGCGATGCCCTGGGGCAGGAGGTACCCGCCAGCATCATCGGCGACGGCCCGGACCGCGACGCGCTGCAGGCGCTGGCATCCCAGTTGGCGCTGCACCAAGTCAGCTTCACGGGCAATGTGGATGACGTGCCTCGGCGCCTTGCCCAGCACAGCCTCTTCGTGCTGCTGTCGGACCACGAGGGCCTGCCCATCTCGGTAATCGAAGCCATGCGGGCGGGCCTGCCCATCGTGGCCAGCCAGTTGCCGAGCATGGGTGAATTGCTCCCTTCTGAGCAATACGGCGCACTGGTGCCCAACAAAGTGGAGGCCATTGCCCAGGCCCTTGAGCGCCTGGCCCGCAGCCCCGCTTTGCGCGAGTGCATGGGCCGATCGGCCAGGGCCCGCTACTTGGAGTGCCACACCCCGGAGCGCATGGCATCGGCCATACTCGCCACCTACACCCAAGCCCTTGCATGACACCGCCCCTTGCCACACACCGCCCCGCCGCCGAGCCTGACTCCACGCGGCGCGGTAGCGCCCTGCTGTGGTGGAGCCTGCTTGGCCTGCTGCCGCAGGCCCTGGGCTACGCCGTGGCACACAAGATGCAGCATGTAGGCTGGGTCACACCACTGTTCCCCTCCACCGTGCTCTGGTGCGCCGTGCCCTACCTGCTGGCCACGCGCTGGCTGCACCAGGGCGCACACCTGCCGCAGCTGGAGCAGGGCGGTTTTCTGCTGGTGGTGACCACGGTGGCCTTCCTGCTGGCACCGCTGGGCTTTGCGCTATTGCAAGCGCCCTACTCGCGCGGCGCGGTACTGCTGGCCTATGTGTTGGCCTTGGCTTGGCTGCTGTGCGGGCATGCGCTTTGGGGCCGCCGCCGCACGCTTCACCTGGCCTACTTGGATGCCGGCGTACCCGTCGCGCTGCGCCAGATGCTGCGCCCGCAAGAACAAGGCGACGACCGGCTACGACTGACCAGCTGGGTGGCCGGGCTGCCGGACCGGGAGGAGCGCATGGTCGTGGATGGTGTAGTGCTCGACCGTCTGGCCGAAACCGATGCGCAGCGCCAGCAATGGATCAGCGCACTCAAGCTCCAGCGCATTCCTCTGTACAGCGCCGAAGCGGCGGCGGAGATGCTGTCAGGCCGCAAAATCACCGGCGCTCTGGGCGAGCAGGACCTGTGGCAGCTGACCAGCCACCCCGCCCACGACATTGCCAAGCGCATGCTGGATCTGGGCCTCACGCTCTTCACAGTGCCCCTCTGGGTGCCATTGTGCCTGGGGGCGGGGCTGGCGGTGAAGCTCGATTCGCCTGGCCCCATGCTGTATTCGCAGTTGCGCATGGGCCGCCATGGGCACAGCTTCCGCATCTGGAAGCTGCGCAGCATGCGCCATGAGCCCGCTAGCCACACCGCGCAGTTCGCCCGGCAGCAGGACGACCGCATCACCCGCGTGGGCCGCTTCATCCGCCGCACGCGGCTGGACGAACTGCCCCAGCTCTGGAACGTGCTGCGCGGCGACATGAGCCTGATCGGCCCGCGCCCCGAACAGGCGCAGTTCGCGCAGACCTTTGCCGCGACCATGCCCACTTACCCCTACCGCCATCTGGTGCGTCCCGGCCTCACGGGCTGGGCACAGGTGCAGCAGGGCTACACCGACAGCGCCGAGCAGACCGCCATCAAGCTGAGCTACGACCTGTATTACGTAGCGCACTGCTCCATGGCATTGGATCTGCTTATTGCCTACAAGACAGTGCACACGGTGCTCACGGGCTTCGGTGCGCGCTAATCATCAACGCATCAACGTGCCCTGACCCGCGCAACCAGCACATCCGCCCACAACGGCCTGCTCACCGCCAGCCGATGGAGCAAGCGCCCCTTGAACGAGCCCGGCGCAACCACCTGGCAGCCATGCAGCTCAGCACCTGCCAGCCCCGCATCTGCCAACACCTTCAGCAGCGTAAAAGGCGAAAACCATGCCCGATGGTCGGTATTTACATGCTCCACCCCGCGCACGCCATGCAGCGCGTTGCGCAGCGACAGCGCATTCGGCACGCTGACCACGAACTCCGCCCCCGGCAGGCACTGCGCCAGCCGGCGCAGGAACGCGGCGGGGGCGGGCAGGTGCTCGATCACGTCGGGCACCAGCACCAGTTCGGGCGCGCACTGCGCCAGCACCTGCGGTGCCTCGGGGGCAAACACGTCGAGTTGCTGCACGTTGCCGAAACCCAGGCTGCGCGCCATGTCCACGGCGGAGGCGTTGATGTCGATGCCATGGCAGGCCAGCGCGCTACGGCTCAGGCGGGCGTGCAGCCAACTGCCGTCGGCAGCGCGGCGTGCGATCAGCGGAGCGTGGTCGGCAAAGCCCACGTGCAACACGCGTCGCTGCGCCACCCAGCCGGCCAGCAGGTCGCCGCGCGGCTCGGCATGGCCGATAATCCGGGGCCTGAAAGGCAAGTCATCGCTGAAAGCCTCGCCCGACAAATAGGTTTCGATGTGCGGCATCGCGCAATTATCGATGTGCCTCTCGGCGTGCCATATTCACAGCCAATGCCCTCCCCCACCCCGCCGCGCCGCATCCTGTTGCTGGAAGAGAACACAGCCGTTGGCGGCATCCACACCGCCACCAGGGCACTAGCGGATGCATTGCGGTGCGCAGGCCACGCACCCGTAGCCTTGGCTGTGCGCGGCACACCGCTCAGGACGCTGCTGCGCGCCGTCTGGCGGACCGACTCCATCGTGGCCACCAACGGCTTCCTACCCGTCTATGCTGCCTGGCTGCTGGGCGCGCTGCTGCGCCGGCCCGTGGTGGCCTGGCTGCACGGTCCCACGCAGGAGGTGCTGGAGCAAGCCCGTGCCAGTGCGGCCAAGCGCGCCTGGCTGCGCTGGCTGTACCGCCGGCTGCGCTGGGTGGTGTTCGTGTCCGGCCATGCGCGCGATTCGTTCCTGGGCTTCACGGGCGGCGCAGCGGCAGAGCAGCGCTTGGAGGTGATTCCCAACGCCCATCCCGCCTGGCAGCCTGCGCCGGTGAACGCATCGCCCCGGCACCTGGGCTTTGTCGGTCGGCTCGCGCCGGAAAAGCAGCCCGAATTGCTGGTGCAGGCGCTGGGCCTGCTGCCCGCCACATACCGGCTTTGCATGGTAGGCGAGGGCCCATCGCAATCGGTCCTGGATACGGCCAGCACCGACCTGCAGCGGGCCGGCCGGCTGGAGCTGCGCCCCTTCCAGCCGGTGAGCGCCGCACTGTACGCCCCATGGCAAGCCACCGTGCTCGCATCGCGCTATGAAGGTTGCCCCATGGCTGCGCTGGAATCGCTGGCCGCGGGCGTGCCCTGCGTGGGCCTGCCCATCCCCGCGCTGCGCGAAATGCTCGGGCCGGACATGCCCTATGCGCTGGCCCGCGACTGCAGCGCGCCCGCGCTCGCCCAAGCCGTGCAAACCGTGTGCGCCATGCCGCACGAACAACTGGCACGCGACATGGCCCGGGTGCTGCGCCGCTACAGCCCCGAGCATTTTGCGCAAGGCTGGCTGCGCGTGCTACAGGAGGCGGCGTGCTGATCCACTTCATCCACCCTGGCAGCGCCTACCTGCCCGAACTGGCGGCGTACGGCGACTTCGTCGCGGCGCTGGGGCACAGCGCGCAGGTGCATTCCAGCCCCGCGAGCGTGCCGGCGGATGCGGCCATCTGCTGGTGGATGTGCGGGCGCGTGCCGCACGGCGCAGCGCGGCGGCTGGCCCATGCCTTCCATATCCATGAATATGCCTCGGCCTCGGTGCCGCCCTGGGCCTGGGCCAAGGACCGGGCCAAGCGCGCCCTGCAGCCCGTGCCGCAGTACCGCATCTTCCAGAACGCCTGGGTGCGCGACCAACTGGGATTTGCCGACGGCGTGCCGCACGAGTTCCGCGACATGGGCGTGGCGCAGTCCTTCCTCGCTCTGCCCACTGAACGCACCGCACCGGAATTCGACGGCGTCTACCTGGGCGACATGCAGCGCCTGCGCCGCTTCATACCGCTGCTGACCACGCTGCGGCAATCAGGCCAGCGCACCCTGCTGATTGGCGAGCCGCCTGCCGACCTGCGCACAACCCTGCAGGACTTGGCGCACATCACCGGCCGCGTGCCGCACGACCAGGTACCCGCCCTGCTGCGCCGTGCGCGCTACGGCCTGAACCTGGTGCCGAACCAGTTGCCATACAGCCAGCAAACCTCCACCAAGCTGCTCGAATACTGCGCAGCGGGCCTGCCTGTGGTCAGCACCGACTACGACTGGGTACGTGCCTTCGAAGCGCAGCATGGCGCACGCTTTGCCTACCTGCCCATGCCCGACATGGCCGCCTGCACCGTGCCCGATGTATCCATGCTGGCCTGGCCGTGCGTGCTCGAACAGCTGGCACTCTGGCGCCATCTTGGGCTGCACACGTGAACCGCACTTCGCTCCTGATGGCCGGAGCCAGCCTGACCGCGCTGGCCGCGCAGGCGCTCCTGGGCGCAGCCATGCTGCGCTTCTTCTCACCCGCGGCGGCAGGCCACTTCGCCGTGGTGGCACAAGTGGCGTTTTTCTGGGTCTCACTGGCACTGGCACAAAGCCCACTTCAATTCCTGGCCGATGCGCATCTGCCGCCCCGGCAGGCGCTGCGCGCCGCCTTGCGCGCCAGCCTGCTGCGCTGGCTGCTGCTGCTGCCGCTGGTGGCTGCAGCCGTGTGGTGGTCTGATCCCGAGCAGCCCCTGGCCACGGTGCTGGCCTGGGCCGCGCTGCTGGCACTGCTGCAAATGGGGTGGTATCTGGCGCAGCCTTGGGCCTTGCGCACAGCCTCCCCGGCGTCCGCCGCCGGCGCACGCGCCGCACCGCCCTTGCTGGCCCTGGCGCTCGCCGCCTGGTTCGGCATGCGCTGGAATGCCGACAATGCCACCGGCCTGCTGGCCGCTGCGGCGGGCGGCTATGCATTGGGGACGCTGTGGCTGCTCCACGGCAGCCATATCGACCACCCGCCCGCATCCGCGACAGGGCAGGCCGACGGCCGCAGCGCTCTCTTGCGCATGGCGCACACGGTGATGGATGCCGTGGCCGGCGTGGCCCTGGTGCTGGCCTGGCAGCGGCAGCATGGCGCGGCGGAGGCCAGTTACCTTGCGGTCCTGCTGCGGCTGTTCGGCTTTCTGCCCGCCATCGTGCATGCTGCCTGGGCGCAGGTACTGCTGGCGCAGGCCCAGCCCTCGCGGTTGAAGTCGCTGGGCGTGGGGCTGGCTGCAGCCCTGCTCACGGGACTGATCGGGTGGGTCGGCGCCGCCATGCTGCAATCCACGCCCATCGCGCGGTCATGGCAAGGCCTGCAGCCTTACATCCTGCCCATGGTGCTATGGCAAGGCAGCGCGTGTATTTTTGCGGCGCTGAGCCACCGGCCCTTCCAGCAGGGGCAGGCGCGGCGCTATTCGCTGCTGACCATGGGATTCAACACCCTGCAACTGGCTGTACTGCTCGCCCCGCTGGGCTGGGCTCCGCAAGTGCACTTATGGTGGCTCGCGGGCCTATGCGCCACTGGACTGCTAGCACTGTCGGCCTGGATGGCAAAATAGAAGGTTTCTGCCCAAATTCCAGCCTGCACTCCGCCATGTCAATCGAAGCCACCACTGCGCAAGCCCCCCAAGACGACAACCAGCTCATCGCCGAGCGCCGCGAGAAGCTCAAGGCCTTGCGCGTGCAGCAGGCCGAAGGCAAGGGCGTGGCGTTCCCCAACGACTTCAAGCCCCAGCACCACGCTGCCACGCTGCAAGTCCAGCATGCA
>JASLFM010000090.1 GCA_030150585.1 Acidovorax sp. | reverse complement strand
AGCAGGCTGCCGGGGTGCCCGCCCGTCACCACGAGCACCACGCCCGCGACCGACAGCGCCGAGCCCGCGGCTGCGCCCGCGGTGAGCGGCTGGCCCAGCAGGGAGATCGACAGGGCCAGCACCATCATGGGCGTGAGCGAGCCGATGATGCCCATGTGCGTGGCCGAAGTCAGGTAGGCCGCGTAGTACGCGAGGCTCTGGTACACCACCATGCCCAGGATGCCCAGCACCACGATGCGCGTCGCGTGCGGGCGGATGGCCTGCCAGTTGCGCAGCGCGGGCCGCAGCGCGAACGGCGTGAGCAGCAGGCCCGCGAGCAGCCAACGGTAGAAGCCGATCTCGGCGGGGCCAATGGCGCCGGCCGCCATCTTGCTCACGACGGTGTTGCCGGCCCAGATGGCCACGGCGAGCAGGGGGAAGGCGTAGTGGCGGGAGGTGGTGGAGTCCATGGGCGTATCATCGGTTTGTCTTCAACGCAATAGATAGCGCATTGCAGACAATCCGTTCACGTTTTCGGACGAACCGCAGTGACCGCCAAGCATTTGCCCATCCAGAACGTCGAGGACGTGCCCGGCTCCTTCTACTTCCGCTACGACGAGTTCGGCGCGGGCACGCAGGCCGTGCCCCACCGCCACAGCTGGGGCCACCTCAACTACGCGGCCCACGGCACGCTGCAGATGGACGTGGAGGGGCGCCAGATGCTGTCGCCGCCGCAGTACGCGGTGTGGGTGCCGCCGAACGTGGTGCATGGCTGCTACCTGCGCCACGCGGTGGTCTATCGCGCCATCTACGTGGCGCCTGCGCTGTGCAGCGCGCTGCCGTCCATGCCCTGCACGCTGGCCATCGGGCCGATCGTGAAGAGCATCCTCGCGGACTTTGCCGAGCGCGGCATCCACATCCCCGCCGATGCGGCGGACCTGCGCCTGGCCCAGGTGGTGGTGGACCAGCTCGCGCGCTGCCGTGTCGAGAAGAACTACCTGCCCGGTGCGGAGTCGCCGCTGCTGGCCACCGTGCTCGACGCGCTGCAGGCCGACCCGGGCGACCACCGTTCGCTCGCCCAATGGGCCGCCGCCATGCACACCACTGAGCGCACGCTCGCGCGCCATTGCCAGCGCGAGCTGGGCATGTCGCTGGGGGAGTGGCGCCAGCGCCTGCGCCTGCTGCGCGCCATCGACGCGCTGGAGGCCGGGCACGCGGTACAGACCATCGCATTCGACCTGGGCTATAGCACGGCCTCGGCTTTCATTGCCATGTTCCAGCGCCAGGCTGGCACCACGCCGGAGCAGTACCGGCGCGAGTTCTGCGGGCTTGCCGCTTGAGCCGCCTCAGGCGGGCAGAAAGCCCTCGACCGACAGGTAGCGCTCGCCCGTGTCGTAGTTGAAGCCCAGGATGCGCGCGCCCGCGGGCAGCTCGGGCAGCTTCTGCGCGATGGCGGCCAGAGTGGCGCCCGAGGAGATGCCCACCAGCAGGCCTTCTTCGCGTGCCGCGCGGCGCGCGTATTCGCGCGCGGGCTCGGCATCGACCTGGATCACGCCGTCCAGCAGGCTGGTGTCAAGGTTCTTGGGAATGAAGCCCGCACCGATGCCCTGGATCGGGTGCGGTGCGGGCTGGCCGCCCGAGATCACCGGGGAGGCCGTGGGCTCCACCGCGAACACCTTGAGCTGCGGGAACCGGGCCTTGAGCACGCGCGCTACGCCCGTGAGGTGCCCACCCGTGCCCACGCCGGTGATGAGCACGTCGAAGCCCTCGGGGAAGTCGGCCAGGATTTCCTGTGCCGTTGTGCGCACGTGCACGTCGACGTTGGCGGGATTCTCGAACTGCTGCGGGATCCACGCGCCCGGCGTCTGCTGGCGCAACTCCTCGGCACGGGCAATGGCGCCTTTCATGCCCTTCTCGCGCGGCGTGAGGTCGAACTGCGCGCCGTAGGCCAGCATGAGGCGGCGGCGCTCGATGTTCATGCTGTCGGGCATCACCAGGATCAGCTTGTAGCCCTTGACGGCCGCCACCAGTGCCAGACCGATGCCGGTGTTGCCCGAGGTGGGCTCGATGATGGTGCCGCCGGGCTTCAGGGCACCCGATTTCTCGGCATCCTCCACCATGGACAGCGCGATGCGGTCCTTGATCGAGCCACCGGGGTTGCTGCGCTCGGACTTGACCCACACGTTCGCACCCGCGCCGAACAGGCGGTTGATGCGGATGTGGGGCGTGTTGCCGATGGTTTGCAGAATGTTGTCGACCTTCATGCTGGCTCCCGTCAGAGGTGGAAAGGATGAAGAAGCGATTGTGGCGCAGCCGTTCCCACGCATGGCCATAACGATATGCCCAGAAGGGATGAGTGGTCCGGGTTGACATGGGTCAAGCTGCGGCTCGCAAAGCCAGCGCATCCTTGGTGGTAGGTGCCCGGAGGAATCACCATGACCCTGTTCCAATTCAACATCCTTGCCGTCGCGCTCTGCTGCGCCCTGCTCATGGGCGGCTTCGCGGCGCGGCACCGGCGCGGGGTGCCTGTGGTGCTGATGCTGCTCGGCATCGTGGGGCTGATGGCATTGATGGCGTACAACATCGAGAGCCTGTCGCGCTGACCCGGGCGCGGGCGCATGCTCCGGTTGCCGTGTCATGGGACAATAGGGGCGTGAAGCACGCCAGACCGCCGCTGGGGCAAGTTGGGAAACCAAGCCCTGGAGGAACGTCCGGACTGCACAGGACAGCGTAGCAGCTAACGGCTGCCCACCGTGAGGTGAGGATCAGAGCAACAGAGACGAGTCCCGGGGGAGTGCCGCAAGGTAGACCATCGGGGGTGAAACGGGCAATCTCTACGCGCAGCAATACCAAGTAGGCCAGCCACGGGAGCAGGGCAACCTCTCCCGACCTTGTGGTTCCGCAGGGAGAGCTGGCGGGTAGGTAGCACCGAGCCGGGTGGGCGACCCCCGGCCCAGAGTAATGGCGGTCACATGCGGGCAACCGCATGCACAGAATCCGGCTTATCGGCGTGCTTCACACTTTCATTCCGGGCGCGGGCAGTGCGGTGCATGGCCTGCGCGCAACTCGCTGGCGCGGGCCTCGGTGTCGGGGTGGCTGCTCAGCAGGGACCAGACCGGGCTCTGTTGGGCCGGCTTTGCACCTTTATCCTCGCGGGCCTGGCCCTGTGCCCCGTCCCGCGGCACATCGCGGGCAATGGCGAGCAGCAGGTCCGCCATGGGCTGCGTGGGCAACTGGCGGTGGGCCATGAGCGCGATGGCGAAGCAGTCGGCTTCGCGCTCGTGGTTGCGCTGGTAGGCCAGTCCGGTGAGCAACGAGCTGCCGGTCGAGACGATGCTCGACACGTCCCCCAGCGCCAGCCCCAGGCCGATGTTGAGCACGCCCTGCTCGACCACCATGCGTGTGGTGTGGCGGTGCGCCACATGGCCGATTTCGTGCGCGAGCACGCCCACGAGCGCGTCGTCGCTGAGCTTCTGCTTCGCCGCTTCCTGGACCAGCGCGTCCGTCATCACGATGGCGCCGCCCGGCAGCGCGAACGCATTGGCACCCATGCCGGAGCGGAACGCGAGCGTCAGCCGGGGCGCATAGCCCGGGTAGCGCTGCAGCGAGGCCGGCATCTGCCGGGCCAGCGCGTCGAAGCGCTCGCGCAGCGCGGCCTGCCGCTCGGGCGGGAGCTTGCTGGGCTTGAGCATGCCGTCGTCCATCTGCCGCAGCGCGTTGTCCGCGATGGCGGCCTCCCAGGCCACGGGGACGTGGCGTGTGAGCTGGGTTGCCATCCAGGGCGTGCCGTAGCGGTAGAACAGCGTCAGGCCCACGATCGAGGCGGCCAGCACGCCGAGCAGCACGCTCCAGCGGGTCTGCATGCGCTGGGCCAGGCTGGCCCGCCCGCCCGCTGCGGCCAGGGCTGCCTGCCAGTCGGCGACTGCGTCGATCTCGAGGCTGCCGTGGCCCTGCAGGTCCACCACCACGCGCTGCGGCGGTCGGCGGGCGCTCCAGGCCTCGGGCCAGCCGACCTGCGCGTGGCCGAACTCCAGCGGCGGCGAGGCGGGCTGCGAAAGCGGGTGCACCGACAGCGCGGGCCCGCCCGGGCCGGGCCGCAGCCCCACAAGCACCGGCCGGGCCTTGCTGCTGAGACCGTCGAACCAGCGCGCGGGGACGAGGGGCGTGGTCACGCTATCCGATCAGGTCGAGTCCGGCCGCGTCGGCCAGCGCGTCGCCCAGGCCCTCCTGCTGCTGGCGCACGAGCTGTCCGGCCAGTTGGTCCACGCTGCCCTTGATGTGCAGCGTGACGGAGTCGACCTTCATGCGGTACTCGCTCACGCGCGCGAAGGGGCGGTAGAAGCCCAGAGTGAACACCGTGAGCAGCAGGTTTTTGACGCGCAGCAGCACGTAGCTGCGCGTGCGCAGCCTGCACTTGAAGCGCGCGAGCTGGCTGACGCCGACGTTGTTCCACATCAGGTGGTACATGCGGGCCTCGCGGTAGGCCCGCGCGGGCGCCGAGATGAGGAACAGCAGCGCGATGCCCAGGAAGAAGCCCGCGATGATGAAGATAAACAGCCACAGGCCAAACTGGCGCGTCTGGCTCGCGATGAGCGCGAACGAGCCGCCAAGCACCACGGCGATGAGGGCCCCGACCACGGCCGCGCAGGCGATGAAGAACGCCACCGTGGCGAGCCACACCTTGACGAAGTCCATGTACACGGGCTTCCAGCGTCCCGGCTCAGCCCCCACCTGGCCGCGCAGCACGAGCAGGCTCTTGTAGTTGTACTCGAGGCGGATGATGCACAGCACCGTCAGCACCACGGCCAGCGCCACGAGCGCCCACATCGGCGCCGTGACCTGGGGCAGCTTGCGGCCGCTGTCTTCGTCCAGCAGGGCCTCGGGCGCGAGGGCCTGCAGGCCGAACACGGCCACGATCCACACCAGCGCGATCGCGAACACGGGCCAGCTCGCCTTGTAGACCTCGCCCCAGCCCGCGGTGAACTGCAGGCGCAGGCCGCGCCAGCGCGTGGCGCCCAGGCGAAAGCGCATCGCGCTGCCCCAGATCAGCGGGGCGAGCAGCGCGCCGCACAGCAGGAACAGCGAAACGGCTGTGTCCTGGCCCGTGCGCACGGCGATCTGGTAGGCCAGGGTGAGCAGCACCAGCAGCACGAACCCCTTGACCATCTTGCCCTGGGGTGCCGTGAATTCGAGCGGGCTGCCCGCCACCAGCGTGTGCCCGTAGAAATACTGTGCCGTGCGCCGCCG
>JASLFM010000088.1 GCA_030150585.1 Acidovorax sp. | reverse complement strand
GTGCGGCGCGTGCTGAGCTCTGCGTCTTCGCACAGTGCCCAGCAGCGACCGTCGGGCGAGCGGCCCGCGCCCCGCAGCCGTGGCAGGGGGCTGTGGCGCAGTCCGTTGAGCAGCAGCCAGTGGTGGTCATCGCGCCAGGGTTCGCCGATGCGCGCGAGCAGCCGCTCGGCGTCGAGCAGGAACACGGCGCTCACGCACTGGCCGGCTTCGCGCGAGCGGGGCAGCAGCGCGTCGGGCGCGCAGGCGAAGCGCTCGCGCAGGCGGCGCGAGAGCCCGGGGTCATGGCAGCGGTGCACCACGCGGGCGAGCTGCAGCACGGTGGCCGCGTCGGTCGTTCGCGGGTCGGCCTCTGGCAGGGGTGGCTCGGCACCCTCGGTATCGGCGTTGCTCTGCGCATCGTGGTGCAACTGGTAGCGGCGCACGGCCGCAACGTAGTCCCGGCCCTGTTGCTGCCATCGCTGCGACAGTTCCAGCAGCTCGGGCGGGAAAACTTCGGCGTCGGGCAGCGCGTCGGACACGGGCGGACGCACCAGCAGCCGCGCCATGGCCCGGGCGCGCTCGGCCTCGGCGTGTTGTGCGCGGCGCTGGGCCTCGCGGTCGAACAGGCGCTGTTCCACCGCGCCGAACATGCGCGCAAGGCGCAGCAGGTGCGTGGCCGAGTGGTGCAGCAACGGCGTGCGGCCGTGGTCCTGGCGCTGGGCTTCGGTGAAACGCAGCCAGGGCTCGGCTTCGTGGCCGCCCTCCAGTTCGAGCATGTAGCTCGCGTGGTTGTTGTCCTCGGCGTCGCCGGGCGCGCCGGGGCCGGTCTCCCAACTGAGCTTGAGCGCCAGGCTGTAGGCGTGGTCGCCGCGCCGCACGGCCTGGCGCACGCCGACCCAAACGTCGCGCTCCCAGAATCCGTTGCGGTCGCCATCCCACCAGTCGTTGTACTCGTCGGTGAACACGGGCAGCCGGGCCAGCGCCTGCATGCGCCCGGGCGTGAGGCTGCGCTGCAACCAGCCCCAGAGCGGGTGGCCGGCCTCGACCTGGGCCAGGCCTTCGCCCGCATGGAAGAGCACGGCTTGCCAAGCGGCTGTGGCGGCGGCGCGGGCCTCGGCGGGTGCGGCCCCGCCGAAGGGGCTCCATTCGCCGCACTCGCCGCTGTCGTCGTAGCGCCTCCACAGCAGTGTGAGCTCGTCCTCCAGCGGCGCATCGCGCAGGCCCAGCCGGGCCGCCGCCCGGCCCAGCAGGCCGCGCGGGCGTTCGACCCGGCCTGCCTCGAAATAGAAGTCCCAGCGGCGCCAAATGGTGATGAAGACGCTGTCCTCGCGCTGGTCGCCCTCGGCGTCCACATGGCGGCGGCACAAGGCGTAGTCGATGTCGCCGAACCAATCCTGGAGGCGGTGCATTCGGCGTGCGATGAGTGGGCCCTGCACGAGCGTGCGAATGCTGGCGATGTCCGGCATGCCGCCGGCCCCGCCGAGGGTGTGGGCGCGCGGCAGCAGCCCGGGCACCTCGCCAGACTCGCGCAGCAGCGCCTCGCCTGCACGCGCCCGTGCGCACAGCACGTCACGCTCGAGCAGGCTGCCCGGCCCCCCCTGGCCGTCGGAGAGGCCGTCGACACCCTCTGGACACAGTTGCGCGGCCAGCGCTTCGGCGAGATAGCCCGTGGGGTCAGCGCCGGGCTCGGGGGCCCGGGCTGCGGCGTCGAGCAGCCAGGGCAGTTCGGCCGTACCGTGCCAGCGGGCGGCATAGCCGTCGCTGAACAGCGCCCAGCGTGCGGCGATGGCACCGCCTACCTGGAGCCGCCCGCCACTGCCGTCGCCCCAGAGCAGCTCCTGCAGCCGCAGCGCGCCCGCCACGGCCACCAGCCCGGGGCCGAGCAGGGCCTGGCGTGCGTGGAGCGCGCCGCCCACGAGCAGGTGGGCGTTGCCGCCGTATTCCGATGCGAGCAAAGCGCCTTCGAGCCGCAGGTCGCCCTGCACATAAATCAGCGAGGGCGCGTCGTCATCGCCTGGCACCAGCGCGGTCAGGTCGTCGAGCGCGAGCTGCGGCAGGTCGAGGTCGCCCGCGTACCAGAGCACGGGCGTGGCGGGGTCGGGGGGCGCCTCGCTGTTCAGCCCCAGGGCATCGCGCCAATCGGCGCTCAGGTGGCCGTCCAGATCGGAGAGCCGGGCCCGGATCATGCGGCGAACACCGGCTCGCAGCGCACCTCGGTCTTGACGGAGTTGGCGATGAAGCATTCCTCGTGCGCGCGGTGGTGCAACGCCTCGACCTGCGCGCGCGTGGGCAGCGAAGCGCCCGAAAACGCGACTTCGGGGCGCAGCGTCACCACGGTCATGGACATGCGGCGGTCCGCGCCGCGCGCCATCGTGCCCTCGGCCTGGTCGCGGTAGCGGTCCACGCAGAAGCCCTGCTGCGCCGCGAGCGACAGGAACCACAGCATGTGGCAGCTCGACAGCGAGGCGACGAAGGCCTCTTCGGGGTCCACGGCGGCCGCATCCGACCAGGGCAGGGGCACCACGTGCGGCGATGACGATCCGGGCACCTCCACGCCGCCATCGAAGCGCAGCACGTGGCGGCGGCTGTAGCGGTTGTCGAGGAAGCTCTGCTCTGCGCGCTCCCAAAGCACTTCGGCGCTGTATTGGTGGGCCATGGTGGTTCTTGGAAGAGGTTTGGTGCCGGCATTATGCGCAGGCTCCTGACCTGCAAGAGGGGCGTGATCGGCGTAGGATGCGGCCTCTTCCTCTGAAGGACTGCTTCCGATCCATGACCCAGAACCCTCCCGTCTTCGAGGTGCTGCCGCGCGACCTGTCTGCCTACCGCGCGGGCAACACGGGCATCCCCTACGTGCACCGCTTTGCCTCGGGCCGCCCTGGCCCGCACGTGCTCATCAATGCGCTCACCCACGGCAACGAGATCTGCGGCATGGTGGCCGCCACGCACCTGCTCGACGCGGGCGTACGCCCGCTGGCGGGCACGCTCACGATCAGCTTCGCCAACGTGGCGGCCTATGAGTCGTTCGATGCGGCGCGCCCTTTCGAGAGCCGCCAGCTCGTGCACAACCTCAACCGCGTGTGGTCCGCCCCGGAGCTGGAGGGTGGCGAGGACAGCCCCGAGCTGCGCCGCGCGCGCGAGTTGCGCCCCGTGGTGGACGCGGCCGATCACATTCTGGATATCCATTCCACCAGCCAGGACGTGGAACCGTTCTGGGTCTACCCGGCCTTCGCGCGCAATGCGGCCACGGCATTGGCCCTGGGCCGCCCGGGCGTGCACCTCGTGATGCCCAGCGGCCTGGGCTCGGGCACGCCATTGATCCAGCACGGGCGCCATGGCGTGGACGGAGAGGGCGCGGGCGCCGCGCTCGTGGTGGAGTGCGGCCAGCATTTCCGCCAGAGCGCGGCCGACGTGGCCACGGCTGCCGCGCTCGATTTCCTGGCCCACTTCGGCCTCATCGAGCGCGAGCCTCAGCCCGCGCCGGGCCCGCAGCGCCGCTACGAGCTGCTGCAGACCTGCATGGTGCGCACGCCCCAGTTCGCGTTCGCACGGCCCGTGGTCGGCTTCGAAACCTTCGCGAAGGACGAACTCATCGCCACCGATGGCGAGCATGAGATCCGATCGCCCTGCGATGGCTGCACGGTCTTCATGCCCACGCGCGAGCCCATCGTGGGGCGCGAGGCCGTCTACCTCACGCGGCCGGTTTGATCTGAGGCGTGCGCGCCAGCCGCCGGTCGTGCAGCAGCGCGCAGGCATTGAGCGCTGCCAGGCCCGCGCCCATGGCGCAGGTGCCGGCCCAGCCGCCCCACTGCCACGCGGCCGAGCCCAGGGCCGAGCCGGCCGCCGCGCCGGTGAAATAGCTGGTCATGTACACGGCGTTCACGCGCGAGCGGGCCTCGGGCGCGAGCTGGTAGATCACGTTCTGGTTGCTGATGTGCACGCCCGAGAGCGCGAGGTCGATCACGAGCATGCCCACGATGAACCATGCCAGGCTCGCATGGCCCAGCCACAGCGCGCCCCAGCTCAGCAGCACGAGCGCCACCGAGGCCGCCGTGGTGGCCTGGCCCCAGCCCCGGTCGGCCAGGCGCCCGGCCACGTTGGCCATGAGCGCGCCAGCCACGCCGGCCAGCCCCACGAGGCCGATGGCAGCGTCGCCCAGGCCGTGCGGCGGGCCGGCCAGCAGCAGCGCCATGGTGGAGAACAGCACGCTCGTGGAGCCGAACGAGAGCGCGCCGAGCAGGGCCCGGCTGCGCAGGCGCGGGTGGCGCGCGGCCAGCGTGGCCAGCGAGCGCAGCGCCTGCGCATAGCGCGGCGCCGAGGGGTTGCGCGATGCGGGCAGCACTGCCCACAACGCCAGGGCCACGCACAGCATGGCCAGCGCCACCACGCGGTAGGCCAGGGCCCAGCCGCCCAGCTCGGACAGCAGGCCCGCCACGCTGCGCGCGGCCAGGATGCCCGTGAGCAGGCCGCTCATGAGCAGCCCCACGGCCCGGCCGCTGCGCCCCGGCGCAGCCAGCGTGGCGGCCATCGGCACGAGCACCTGTGCGGCGACGGAGAACAGCCCCGTCATCAGCGTGCCCAGGGCGAGCATCCCGAAGCCCTGGGCCGAGCCGCTGAGCAGCATGCCGCAGGCCGCGAGCACCATGAGCGACACGATGAGCCGGCGCCGCTCGAGCAGGTCGCCCAGCGGCACGAGCAGCAGCAGGCCGAAGGCATAGGACACCTGGGCCAGGGTCACCGTGAGTGCGGCCGTGCCGTCGCCCACGCCCAGGT
>JASLFM010000062.1 GCA_030150585.1 Acidovorax sp. | reverse complement strand
GGCCGGCCCCGTGCACCTGCCCACGCCGCGCGGCGTGCACCGCGTGAATGTGACTTCGGCGCAAGACATGCTCGAAGCGGTGGAGCAGCAGGCTCCGGCAGCTTCGATATTCATAGCGACTGCCGCCGTGGCCGACTGGCGACCCGCATCGGCCGCGGACCAGAAAATCAAGAAGGACGGCTCGGGCCAGGTGCCGCAGCTGGGCTTTGTTGAGAACCCCGACATCCTCGCGCGCGTGGCGCGGTCCGAGCGTGCGCGCTCGGGCCAGCTCTACTGCGTGGGTTTCGCGGCCGAGAGCCACGACCTGCTGCAGCACGCACAGGCCAAGCGCGCGCGCAAGGGCGTGCCGCTGCTCGTGGGCAACATCGGCCCCGCGACGTTCGGGCAGGACGACAATGCGCTGCTGCTCGTCGACGGGCAGGGCCACCGCGAACTGCCCCATGCGTCCAAGCGCGAGCTGGCGCAGCAGCTCGTGGCGGAGATCGCGCGGCGCATCGCGCCGCTGCACGCTTGAACAAAGGAATCCATGAAGATCGACGTCAAGGTGCTGGACGCCCGCATGGCGGACCAGTTACCCACCTATGCCACGCCCGGCAGCGCAGGCCTCGACCTGCGCGCCTGCCTGGACGAGCCGCTTACGCTCGCGCCCAACGCATGGCAGCTCGTGCCCACGGGCATCGCCATCTACCTCAAGGACCCGGGCTACGCTGCGCTGATCCTGCCGCGCTCGGGGCTGGGCCACAAGCACGGCATCGTGCTGGGCAACCTCGTGGGCCTGATCGACAGCGACTACCAGGGGCAGCTCATGGTGAGCGCCTGGAACCGCAGCGACGTACCCTTTACGCTGCAGCCCATGGAGCGGCTGGCGCAGCTGGTCATCGTGCCCGTGGTGCAGGCGCAGTTCAACGTGGTGGAGGAATTCCCCGCCACGCAGCGCGGCGAGAACGGCTACGGCTCCACGGGCAAGGCCTGAAGCTGCATCGGTGCTGTAGGCGCGCTCCGACCCGGGTGCAGGCACCTGTCCGACGGGGCGTACCGCCGCTCCCCGGCATGGGGAACATCGCCGCCGTGCTGCAATCACAGCGAACATGCAGCGGACCGAACGTTATGGCCGGCTGCGATCCTCAAGGAGAGTTGTCATGTACACCATGAATCGCAGCGCGGCCGCCATGGCTTGCGCCATCCTCGCCAGTACGCTGGCGGCGTGCGCCCCGTACCCGCAGCAGCGCCCTGTTTACCAGCAGGCACCCGTCTACTCGCAGCCTCAGGCGAGTTACCCGGCGTATCAGCAGGCCCCCATGGGCACCGAGTACGGGCGCATCGCGAACATCGAGGCCCTGCAAGTGCCCTCGGGCGGGCAGACCACGGGCGGCGGTGCGGTGCTGGGTGCCGTGGTCGGTGGCTTGCTGGGCAACCAGATCGGCCGGGGCGGCGGCCGTGCGGCGGCCACGGCTGCGGGCGTCATCGGCGGTGCCGTGGCGGGCAATGCCATCGAGGGGCGCGGCAACCAGGGCTATGCCCAGGCCTACCGCATCACGATCCAGCTCGACCAGGGCGGCATGCGCGCCTACGATGTGAGTTCGCCCGGCGATCTGCGCATTGGCGAGCGTGTGCGCATGTACAACGGCCAGATCTCGCGGATGTAAGCCTCGCCGCCCTCAGTGCAGCAGCGTGCTGCCGGGAGAGGGCGGCTGGATGCGGAAGAACCCCGTACCGGCCGTGCCGCGGCCGATTTCCTCTTCGGTCGCCTCGCGCACGCCGTGCACGGTGACCGACAGGCGCAGCGCGATGCCGGCGAGCGGGTGGTTGCCATCCAGCACCACGTGCTCGGGGTAGATCTCCGTCACGGTGTAGAGCGCGTCGCGCGGCGCGTCGGGGTTGCAGCCCGCGGGCAGGGCGCTGCCCTCGAAGGTCATGCCTTCCTCCAGGTCGGCGGGGAAGAGTGCGCGCGGCTCCAGGAAGATCAGCTGCTCCTGGTAGTCGCCGAAGGCATCCTCGGGCTCCAGGTGCAGTGCGAGCGTGGCGCCCACACCGTGGCCCTGCAGTGCCTCCTCGATGCGGGCGAGCAGGTCGTCCCCCCCCACGAGGAACTCCACGGGCTCGTCGAGCACGTCCAGCTCTTCATCCAGGGTGTCTTTCAAGATCCAGGTCAAAGCGACCACGCATTGTTGGGTGATTTCCATAGGAGAATTGTCGCAGCATGCAGATCAACCAACCTCTTCCCCTGCTCGGTGGCCTTACGCCCGCGCAGTTCATGCACCGCCACTGGCACAAGAAGCCGCTGCTGGTGCGCCAGGCCATTCCTGATTTCGCGCCGCCCGTGCTGCGCTCCGGGCTGTTCGCCCTCGCGGGCCAGGAGGGCGTGGAGTCGCGCCTGATCCAGCATCGCCAAGAGGGCTGGAAGCTGCGCCACGGCCCGTTTGCACGCCGCGCGCTGCCCCCGCTGCAGACGCCGCGCTGGACGCTGCTTGTGCAGGGTGTGGACCTGCACGACGATGCCGTGCATGGACTGCTGCAGCAGTTCCGTTTCGTGCCCGAGGCGCGCCTCGATGACCTCATGATCAGCTACGCCACCGACGGCGGTGGCGTGGGCCCGCATTTCGACAGCTACGACGTGTTTCTGCTCCAGGCCCACGGCCGCCGCCGCTGGCGCATCGGGCGGCAGAAGAACATGACGCTGCAGGAAGGCGTTCCGCTCAAGATCCTTACGGATTTCGTGCCCGAAGAGGAATACGTGCTCGAGCCGGGCGACATGCTCTACCTGCCGCCGCGCTGGGCGCACGACGGCATTGCCGAGGGCGAATGCATGACGTATTCCATCGGCTTCCGCTCCCCGGAGCGCGGCGAGATGGCGCGCGAACTGCTGCTGCGCCTGACCGATGAGGACGATGATCCGGGCCAATCCCCGGTGATCTACCGCGACCCCCGGCAGGAGGCCGTGAGCCAGCCGGGAGCCATCCCCTCGGCCCTGCAGGATTTCGCGCGCGAGGCGCTGCAGCGCGCGCTGGCCGAGCCGCTGGCGCTGGAGCGCGCGCTGGGCGAATACCTCACCGAGCCCAAGCCCAGCGTCTGGTTCGAGCCCAGCGCGCCAGCGGGCATGATCGAGCGGGTGGCACTCGACCGCCGCACGCGCATGATGTACGACGACAAACACATCTTCATCAATGGCGAGAGTTACCGCGCCGCGGGCCGCGACGCCACGCTGATGCGCCGCCTGGCCGACCGGCGAGCGCTGGAGCCCGCCGACCTGTCCCGCGCGAGCGACGAAGCGCTCGAACTCATTGCCTCGTGGTGCGAGGCCGGCTGGGCCCATGCCTGAGCCCAAACCGAGCGGCGGCGCCCTGCCTGCGGGGCGTTTTTCCGGGCGCGAGGACTTCCGGCAACTGGTGCGTGCTGCGCTGGCGTGCGCCGCGCAGGAGGGGTGGCCGGAGCTTGTGCTCAGCGATGCCGACTTCCATGACTGGCCGCTCGGCGAGAGCGCCGTGATCGATTCGCTCAATGCCTGGGCTCGCGCGGGGCGGCGGCTTACGCTGCTTGCCCGCTCCTATGACGAGGTGGTGCGCCGGCATGCCCGCTTCGTGCGCTGGCGCGGCACCTGGGACCACATCATCACCTGCCGGCGCAGTCCGTCGGCCGACCCCGCGGATTTTCCGAGTGCGCTGTGGTCGCCCGCCTGGGTGTTGCAGCGCCTGGACCCGGAGCGCTGCAACGGCGTTGCGGGGCAGGAGCCCGAGCGGCGTGTGCTGCTCAGGGAGTCGCTCGACGAATGGCTGCTGCGCCGGAGTTCTCCAGGGTTCCCGGCATCGACGCTGGGCCTCTGATGCGGGCTGGAATATCCCGACATTTGCAAAACTTTGCTTTCCAGAGATACCGCTCGGCTGTCAGTGTTAGTCAGTATTGACGAAATCTTCATATAATTTCGTGCTGAGTCAAACTCGCGTTTATTGCGACTCTGCCAGAGCGACTGTGGCCGAAAAGGCGGGCCGTTGTGGCATATCGAGAATTCCGTCCGTCCAACAAGGAAATTGAAATGAAGAACTCCCTCGTTCTGGCAACCCTGATCGCTGCCGCCGCCCTCGCCGCTTGTGGCAAGAAGGAAGAACCCGCTCCCGCACCGGCTCCCGCTCCCGTGGAAGCTCCGGCTCCTGCCCCCGCGCCCGCAGAAGCCCCCGCAGCCGCTCCGGCCGACGCTGCTTCCGCCGCTCCCGCTGACGCTGCTGCCGCCGACGCTGCCAAGGCCGCTGCCGACGCTGCTGCCTCCGCAGCCGCTGGCGCCGCTTCCGCCGCCAAGTAAGCCCTGTTTTTCAGGCAATAAAAAACCCGGCCGGATTATCCGGCCGGGTTTTTTATTGCCCAGCGCCTGGTAAGGGGCTGGGCCGGACGGGTTACTTCAGGTCGTCCGTGAGGACCTTCACGATGCGCGTGGCGTTGGCCGACGCATCGGGGGCTCCGGTGGCGTTCTGTACCGACACCGTGGATTTCGCGCCTTCGCTGCGCACCAGGACGCGGTACTTGACCGGCGCGTTCGCGGAGCTGGAGTTGCCGAACAGCTTGCTGAAGAAGCCGGGCTCCTTCTTGTCGGGGGCGCCCGGTTCGACGTAGCGAACGAAATAGAGCCCCTGGCTGCGGTCGCGGTCCTCCACGGTGAAGCCCGTGCGGTCCAGCGCCAGGCCCACGCGGCGCCATGCGCGGTCGAAGCTCTCATCCATCTCGATGGCCGGCGCGCTGTTCAGCGTGGTCATGCGGGCCGAGGCGGGGCGCTGTACCGGCGCACCGGCCAGGGCCTTGGATTCTTCCTGGCTCACGCCGAGCTTGACCATGAGGCGGCGCAGGAACTCGGTTTCGAGCTCAGGGTCGACGGGGCGGGGTTGCCAGACGGTGGCGTCCTTCTGGGCCGTGCTGTACACCTCGATCATGCCGCGGTGGCTGATGTAGATCTCGGTGCTGCCGTTCGCGTCGCGCTCCAGGCGCGTGCGAAACTTGTCGCGCTCGCCGGTGGAATACAGCGACTCGAACACCTTGCCCAGCGTGGAGCGGACGATGTCCTGCGGCAGTTTGGCGCGGTTCTCGGCCCAGTCGGTCTCCATGATGCCCAGCTTCGACTGCTCGGTGGCCAGGGTGAACCCGTTTTCCAGCCAGAACTCGCGCACGGGGTCCCACAGGGCTTCGCTGGGGCGCTTGACGACCAGCCAGCGCTGGTTGCCGTCGCGTTCGATGCGCACGTCGCCCATCGACACGGCGGCCGTCGCGGAGGTCGGGGAGGGGCGGGCTGCCTGGCCGGCCTGGTAGGCGGCCGCGGAGACCACGCCATCCGGCATGGTGTAGCGCGAATCGCGCGAGAGCTGTGTCAGGTCGGGCGGGATCTCCAGCGTCGAGCCCTTGGTGGCGCTCTTGTAGTCGATCTTGTCGCCTTCGAAGGTAGTGGAGCAGGCGGACAGTGCCATGGCCGTCACGGCAAGGCCCAGCAGGCCCACACGGGTAGTTGCGTTCACGCGGTAGTCCTCGATTGTCTGGATGCGAAAAGCGCCGGGCTGGCGGATCAAAGCAGCCCGCTGGCGCGCAGGGCGCCTTCGACCACGGCTTCGTTGGCCGTGCTCAGGGGGGTCATGGGCAGGCGCATCGTACCGCCGCACAGGCCCATGCGGGCCATGGCCCACTTCACGGGGATGGGGTTGGCTTCGACGAACAGTTGCTTGTGCACGGGCATGAGCTGGAACTGGATCTCCATGGCGCGGCGCACGTCACCAGCCAGCGCAGCCTTGCACAGCTGGTGCATGAGGCGCGGCGCGACGTTGGCCGTCACGCTCACATTGCCGTGGCCGCCGCACAGCATCAGGGCCACTGCCGTGGGGTCGTCGCCCGAATACACGGCGAAACCCTTGGGCACGTCGCGGATCAGCCACTGCGCGCGCTCGATGTTGCCCGTGGCCTCCTTGATGCCGACGATGCCGGGTACCTGGGCCAGGCGCAGCACGGTGTCGTGCTGCATATCGGCGACCGAGCGGCCAGGCACGTTGTACAGGACGGTGGGAAGGTCGCCAACCGCCTCGGCGATCGCCTTGAAGTGCTGGTACTGGCCCTCTTGCGTGGGCTTGTTGTAGTAGGGAACGACCTGCAGCTGGCTGTCGGCTCCGACCTTCTTGGCGAACCGGGCCAGTTCGATGGCCTCGGCCGTGGAGTTGGCGCCGCAGCCGGCCATGATGGGCACGCGCTTGGCGGCCTGTTCCACGGCCACGCGGATGATTTCGCAGTGCTCTTCCACGTTCACCGTGGGCGATTCGCCCGTGGTGCCCACGACCCCGATGCAGTCCGTGCCTTCGGCGATGTGCCAGTCGATCAGTTTGCGCAGGGTGGGGTAGTCCACGCTGCCATCCTCGTGCATGGGGGTGACGAGGGCAACGATGCTGCCGGTGAGGGAGACGCTGGGAGAGGTCATGTCCGCAGTTGAAAACGGTAAAAGAGCATTCTAACTAGAGCGCGTAGCGCCACACTGCGCATGAGCTCCCATCGGCGGGCAATGGTTCACGGACCGCCGCGATGCGCTGCACGAAGCGCGCGGGGTTATCGAGGAATCCGTCCTCGTAGGCCACCACGCGCAGCCCCGCGCAGGCCTGCAGCAGCTCGCCCGGACGCAGCAGGAATTCGGGGCGTGAGGGCCTGCCCACGGTCTCGTTGCCCGAGGCGAAGGTTTCGTAGAGCAGCACGCCGCCGGGCGCGACACTGTCCACGAGCGTGGGCAGCAGCGGGCGCCAGAGATAGTTGGTGACCACCACGCCCGCGAACTGGCGGCCTGGCAGGGGCCAGGGGGCGGCTTCGATATCGGCCCGGATGGCCGTGCCCAGCGATGCTACTGATTCAATAGCTGCTTGCGCTTGGTCCAGGCCGGTCACGGGGTGGTTTCTCTCTGAGAACCAGCGCATGTGGCGCCCCAGGCCGCAGGCCACGTCGAGCACGGCACCGCCTGCGGGAACGAGGTGCGACCAGCGCACGATCCAATCGGAGGGTGGCGTCAGAAGCATGCCCACAGCTGGTCCGCCAGGGTGATGAGGAATGCGGGCCGCGTGTACAGGGCGAACACCGCCAGCAGCACGGCCAGCACGGCCGCGTAGGCCAGCCAGCGCAGCCGGGTGCGCGCCATGGTCAGGCCCCCTGGGGCGCGGTGCGCTGGATGGCGCTCTCGCGCACGGGAAGGTTCACGAGGCCCGCGAACACGCCCAGCGCGATCGCGAGGTACCACACGATGTCGTAGCTGCCCGTCTTGTCGTACAGGTAGCCGCCGAGCCACACGCCCAGGAAGCTGCCGATCTGGTGGCTGAAAAACACGAAGCCGCCGAGCATGGACAGGTGCGCCACGCCGAAGATCTGCGCCACCGTGGCCGTCGTGGGCGGCACCGTGGACAGCCACAGCACGCCCATCACGGCTGCGAACAGGTACACGCTCATGGGCGTAAGCGGTGCGAGCAGGAACAGCGTGATCGCCACGGCGCGTGCGAAGTAGATGAAGGCCAGGATGTTCTTCTTGGGCATGCGCTGGCCCAGCGACCCGGCCGCGTAGGTGCCCACCACGTTGAACAGGCCGATCAGCGCAAGCGCATAGCTGGCCACCTGGGGCGACAGGCCCTGGTCCTTGAGATAGCTGGGCAGGTGCACGCCGATGAACACCACCTGGAAGCCGCAGACGAAATAGCCTGCCATGAGCAGCTGGAAGCTCGGGTAGGCGAAGGCCTCGCGCAGCGCCTGGCCGATGGTCTGCTCGCGCCGGGGCGCTGAGCCGCCCGCGAAGCCCGGCTCGCGCAGCCCGCGCGCCAGCGGCATGATGAGCAGCGCCGCCAGGCCCAGCACCACCAGGGCCTGCTGCCAGCCGAAGCTGCTGATGAGCAGGCCCTCGGTGGGCACCATGAGGAACTGGCCGAACGAGCCCGCTGCCGCCGCGATGCCCATGGCCCAGGAGCGCCGGTCGGCGGCTACGTTGCGCCCGATCACGCCGTAGATCACGGCGTAGGTCGTGCCCGCCTGGGCCATGCCGATGAGCACACCGGCCGTGATGGCGAAGAGCAGGGGTGTGGGAGAGTACGCCATGCCGAGCAGGCCGACGGCGTAGAGCAGCGAACCGATCAAAATGACGCGGAACGCTCCGAAACGATCCGCCAGCATGCCCGCGAAAATGCCCGTGAAGCCCCAGACGAGGTTCTGGATCGCGATGGCCAGCGCGAAGTCCTGGCGGGTCCAGGAGAGCGCCTGCGTCATGGGCTGCAGCCACAGGCCGAAACCGTGCCGGATGCCCATGGACAGGGTGACGATGGCGCCGCCGCAGATCAGCACCTGGGCTATGGACAGTTTGCGGGTTTCGTTATGCATGCAGCGAATGTAGCCAATCCGGGAAAACTCTGCAGCGCGCACCGCGTGCACCTGAAAGGCTGTTGATTCATCCAGTTCTTGCGGCGTCGGCGCACTACAATCCGCCCCCATATGG
>JASLFM010000059.1 GCA_030150585.1 Acidovorax sp. | reverse complement strand
GCCACGCAGCGCCTGGCCGGCGAGGTGGCCGTGGAGCTGCGCTTCCAGCCCTTCGAGCTGAACCCCCAGATGGGCCCCGCGGGCCAGGACATCGCCGAACACCTGCAGGAAAAATACGGCGCCACGCCCGAGCAAAGCCAGAAGAACCGCGAGGCCATCGCCGCGCGCGGCGCTGCGCTCGGCTTCACGTTCAACATGGACAGGCGCGGCCGCATCTACAACACCTTCGACGCGCACCGCCTGCTGCACTGGGCCGAGGAAACCGCCGGCCCTGCCGTGCAGAAGGCGCTCAAGCAGGCGCTGTTCAAGGCCTACTTCACGGACGGCCAGAACCCGGGCGACCACGCGCTGCTGGAGCGCCTCGCGGGCGAGGCGGGGCTGGACGCCGCGCAGGCCCGTGCGATCCTGGCGGGCGACGACTATGCCGCCGAGGTGCGCGAGCGCGAGCGCTTCTACCAGCAGCACGGCATCCATTCCGTGCCCTCGGTCATCGTGAACGGCCGCCACCTGATCCAGGGCGGCCAGCCGCCCGAGGTGTTCGAACAGGCACTGCGCCAGATTGCGGCTGGCAGCGCCTGATTGCTCTGTTTTTGATAGCTTCTGGCGCTGATTGCACAAGCGCCAGAGGTCGTTTTGCCTCAAGGCTTGACGGGAATCGGCGTCGCGCGGTCCACGGGCACGGCGGTCACGCTGTTCTGCGGCGAGCCGTCGATGAGCTTTTCCGAGTAGGTCAGGTACACCAGCGTGTTGCGCGGCGCGTCCACCATGCGCACCACGCGCAGGCGCTTGAAGAGGATGGACATGCGTTCGCTGAACACCTCTTCCTGCTTCTTGAGCTGCGGCTTGCGGAAGGCGATGGGGCCGACCTGGCGGCAGGCGATCGAGGCCTCGGCCCGGTCCTCGGCCAGGCCCAGCGTGCCCTTCACGCCACCGATGCGGGCGCGTGACACGTAGCAGGTCACACCCTGCACGTCGGGGTCGTCGTAGGCCTCGACGATGATGTCATGGTCGCGGCCTATCCACTGGAAGGCCGTGTCCACGGTACCGATCTTCTCGCCACCAGCAGCCAGCGCAGCGCCGGCCCAGAGCAGGGCCAGGCCCAGGGCTGCCTGGCGCAGGGCGGCTTTCATGCCGCAGCCCCTTGCGGCGTGGCTTCGGCGCAGCGCTGGGCGAGGTGGGCCAGTGCTTCTTCCACCTGGTCCACGAGCACCAGGCACAGGTCGCCGGGCGCAAGGCGCGCAAGTGCCGCGTCGATGGCAATGAACTCGCCGCGGATTTCGTCGATGTACGTGGTGCGCGAGGCTCCGGCCAGGCCTTCGCGCAGCAGCGCCGTCACCTCGCCGTCGGCGCGGCCGCGCTGTGCGGCGTCCTGGTAGAGGATGACGTCGTCGAACGCGGCACCGAGAATCACGGTCTGCTCTCGAATGTCTTCGTCGCGCCGGTCGCCCGCGCCGCTGATGACCACGCTGCGGCGCTTGGCGGGCATGGCCTCCACGGCCTGCACCAGCGCGCGCATGGCGTCGGGGTTGTGGCCGTAGTCGGCGATCACGGTGGCGCCGCGGTAGTCCATGACGTTGAAGCGGCCTGGCGCGTTGTCGCTGTCGTTCACGAAGCCCGAGAGGCCGCGGCGGATGGTCTGCCAGGGCAGGCCCGCGCCCCAGGCGGCGGCGACAGCGGCCATCACGTTCTCGACCTGGAAGCCGATCTTGCCGTTGCGCGTGATGGGCACATCGCGCAGGTGGATGGTCTCGCGCCACGAGCCTTCGGCGGCCACGATGGAGTCGCCGTCCACGTACACGGTGCGGTTGCCTTGGGCGCGGTGCGTGGCCATCACGGGGTGGTGGCGGTCGCTCGCGAAGTAGATGATCTTGCCGGGGCACGAGGGGGCCATGGCCGCCACGTGCGGGTCGGCCGCATTGAGCACGCCCCAGCCGTCGGGCGAGACGTTCTGCACGATCACGCGCTTGAGCACGGCCACGTCCTCGACGGTGGTGATGTAGTTCAGGCCCAGGTGGTCGCCCGCGCCCACGTTGGTGACCACGGCCACCTGGCAGCGGTCGAAGCCCAGTCCCTCGCGCAGGATGCCGCCACGCGCGCATTCGAGCACGGCCGCGTCCACCTCGGGGTGCAGCAGCACGTTGCGCGCGCTCTTGGGGCCGCTGCAGTCGCCGCTGTCGATCTGCCGGCCGTTCACGTACACGCCGTCCGTGTTGGTCATGCCCACGCGCAAGCCCTGTGCGGAGAACAGGTGGGCGATGAGGCGCGCCGTCGTGGTCTTGCCGTTCGTGCCGGTGACCGCCACCACGGGGATGCGCCCGTCCTGGCCGTTTGCAAACAGGCGGTCCACCATGGCCTGGCCCACGTTGCGGGGCTTGCCGTAGCTGGGTGCCAGGTGCATGCGCAGGCCGGGCGCGGCGTTCACTTCCACAAAGCCGCCGCCTTGCTCCTCGAGCGGGCGCAGCACGGTCTCGGCCACCATGTCCACGCCGCAGATGTGCAGGCCCACCATCTGGGCTGCGGCCACGGCGCGCGCAGCCACTTCGGGGTGCACATCGTCGGTCACATCGGTGGCGGTGCCGCCGGTGGAGAGGTTGGCGTTGTTGCGCAGGATCACGCGCTGGCCCTTGGATGGGACGGAGTCGGGCGTGAGGCCCTGCATGGCCAGGCGCGCCACGGCAATGTCGTCGAGGCGGATCTTGGTGAGGGAGGTGGCGTGGCCTTCGCCGCGCCGCGGGTCCTGGTTCACGATGTCCACCAGTTCGCGCACCGTGCGCTGGCCATCGCCCAGCACCTGCGGCGGCTCGCGGCGCGCAGCGGCCACGAGCTGGTCGCCCACCACGAGCAGGCGGAAGTCGTGGCCCGGCAGGAAGCGCTCGACCATCACGGTGCCGTACTCGGCGGCCGTGCGGTAGGCCTCCTCGAGCTGGGCGCGCTCGGTGATGTTCACGGTCACGCCCTTGCCCTGGTTGCCGTCCTGGGGCTTCACCACCACGGGCAGGCCCACCTCCTGGGCCACGGCCCAGGCCTCTTCCACGGTCTCGACGGGGCGGCCCAGCGGCACGGGCACGCCGGCCGCGTGCAGCAGGCGCTTGGTCAGGTCCTTGTCCTGGCCGATGGATTCGGCCACGGCGCTGGTGGAGTCGATCTCGGCGGCCTGGATGCGGCGCTGCTTGGAGCCCCAGCCGAACTGTACGAGGCTGCCGCGCGTGAGGCGGCGGTAGGGAATGCCGCGTGCGACGGCCGCTTCGACGATGGCGCCCGTGCTCGGGCCCAGGCGCTCATCCTCGTCCAGCTCACGCAGCGCAGCGACGGCGGCGTCTGCGTCGAACTGGCCGCTGTGCAGCGCGGCTTCGACCAGGGCCTGCGCATCCTCGAAAGCCTTGCGGCCCACGGCTTCCTCGCTGTACTCGACGACGACCTGGTAGACGCCGGGATCCGAGGTGGCCGAGACGCGGCTGTAGGTCACGGGGCAGCCGGCTTGGGCCTGCAGCGCGAGCGCGGCGGTCTGCAGCACATGGGCCAGCGAGACGTCGGCGCCACCCTCGGCGTGCAGGGTGCCGATGGCGGGGAACAGCGCGCGCAGGCGGGTCTCGAAGCCGGGCAGGCGGTTGATGGAGCGCTCGTCCTCGGAGCAGGTCACGACGGCCTCGATGGCGGTGTGGCGGCTCCACAGGTTGGGGCCGCGCAGGGCCCGGGTGCGGGTAACTTCCATGGGGGTCTTTCTTAGCGCAGTTCGGGCTCGAAGGTCTTGATGCCGGCGCCGATGAGATCGGGCGCGATGTCCAGCGCCCAGGCCGTGGCCACGATGGCCAGCAGCGTGTCGGTGTCGGTGGCCACGGCGTTGCGGCCGAAGGTGAGTTCGGACACGGCCCCCAGCACATGTTCGGCCGAGCCCGTGGCCAGCACGACGCGGCCGTTCTTGACGATCACGGCGCGGCCGCCGTCGTTGGCGCGGTGCTCCACGATGGCAGGCAACTGCGCGTCCTGCGCATAGAGCACGACGGCGCCGTCGGACAGTGGCGCCAGCTCCAGCACCTGGGGCTCGGCTGCGTTGAGCACGGCGGCGCCGCCGGGCAACACCACGTCCACCTGGGTGCGCAGCACCTTGTACATCTGCTCCTGCTCGTGCACGTCGAACTCGGCCAGGCTTTCCTTGCCGTCCATGTCGGTCACCACGCCGACCTGGCAGCGGTCGTAGGCCAGGCCATCGCGCAATATGGTGCGCGCATCGTTCTCGATCACGGCGGCCTGCACCATCTGGTTCATGAGCAGGCGGTGCGCGGCTTCCCAGTGCGCGCTGTCCTTGGCGTCCACGCGGCGGCGGTCCAGGAACAGGCCGTCGCGGCAGGCCAGGCCTGTGTGGTGGCCGCCCAGGTGCAGCAGCCAGGCCACGACGCGCGCGATGGTGCTGGTACCGCGCGTTCCGGCCACGCCCACCAGGGGAATGCGGCCCGCGCTGCCTTCCATGGCCTCCTCGTCGGAGGGGAACAGGTGCTCGGCGATCGCCTGGCCCACGGGGCGCGGTGCGCCGATCGCGGGCTTGAGGTGCATGAGCAGGCCGGGGCCCGCGTTCACCTCGACGATGGCGCCGCCCTGGCCCTGCAGCGGCTGGGAGATGTCCTGCGCCACGAGGTCGATGCCCGCGATGTCCAGGCCCACCACCTTGGCGGCGAGCTGGGCGATGTAGGCCACTTCGGGATGCACGTCGTCGGTGCAGTCCACGGCCACGTTGCCGTTGCGCTGCACCACCACCTCACGGCCGGCCTCTGGCACGGAGTCAGGTGTGAGGTCCTGGCGCTTGATCTCGAGCTGCACCTTGGCATCGGTGGTCACGTCGATGATTTCGAGCGGGTACTCCTCCTCGTAGCCGCGGCGGGGGTCGGAGTTGAGCTGGCTGTCGATCAGCTCGCGCACGGTGTTGCGCCCGTTGCCCGTGATGCTCACGACCTCGCCGCGCGCAGCGGCCACGACCTTGCCGCCCACGACGAGCAAGCGGTGCTCGTCGCCACGGATGAAGCGCTCGACCATCACGTCGCTGCCCTCGGGGTAGGCCACGTGGTAGGCGGCCTCGATGTCGGCCCGCTTGCTCAGGTCGAGTGTGACGCCGCGGCCGTGGTTGCCATCCGAGGGCTTCACGACCACGGGCAGGCCGATGTCCTGCGCGGCCTCCCAGGCCTCTTCGGGGCTGTTGACGATCTGCCCGTCCGGAATCGGCACGCCGCAGGCCTTGAGCAGGCTCTTGGTGAGGTCCTTGTCGGAGGCGATGCCCTCGGCGATGGCGCTGGTGCGCTCGGTTTCCGCCGTCCAGATGCGGCGCTGGCGCGCGCCGTAGCCCAGCTGCACGAGGTTGCCGTCGTTGAGTCGGATATGCGGTATGCCGCGGTCCGCGGCGGCCGAGACGATGCAGGCCGTACTCGGGCCAAGGTACTGATCGTCCACCTCGGTGCGCACGCGCGCCACGGCGGCCTGGACGTCGAAGGCCTCGTCGTTGATGGCTGCCATGATGAGGCGGTGGCCCTGCTCGAGCGCCACGCGGGCCACGCGTTCGTCACGGGCGCGGAAGACCATGCGGTACACGCCGTGCCGGCTGGTGCTGCGCGTCTGGCCGAAGCCCGTGGGCATGCCCGCGAGGTTGAGCAGTTCGATCACGATGTGCTCCAGCACGTGGCCGCACCAGGTGCCCTCCTGCAGGCGCTGCAGGAAGCCGCCGCGCTCGCCCACGCCGCAATGGTGCTCGATCAGGGCCGGCAGCCAGGCCGTGAGGCGGTCATTGAATCCGGGCAACCGGTTGGACGGGTGGTCTTCGAGCGCGCCGAGGTCCAGCCAGACTTCGAGCACCGGCCGGTAGGTCCAGATGTTGGGGCCGCGCAGGTAGTTGATGCGCAGCAGTTCGATATCTTTGAATTTCGCCATGGATTGCAGCGGGTGAGGGGTTCGGTGCGAAGCGCCCGGGGTCGGGCCGTGCCCAGGGATCGATTGTGCGCCCAGTCTAGGCCGGCGGCGCCATGTCAGCGTGTAGGCGGTGGCCGACGTTATGGAAGGACGATGCCAGCACCCTGCGCGGTGCGGTATCGGGGAAAATTCCCATCCGTGCACGGGCCGGCACCGTGAGCCGCCGGGGCCGGAAACACCAACCAAAATGCAAAATCACCATCCTGTGGACGCCTCGGGTGTCTTGATGGGCCCGCTGGGGCCCGAGTTGCGAGCCCAGCTCGCTTCCCATGAAAACGTCCAGGCGAGCCTGGAGGTTGACCTGAGTTCGGACCTGCGCTTCGGCACCGGCCTGGTGGCGCTGACCGAGGCTCGGCTGCTGGCGCGTGCGCCTGGCGAGCAGGACTTCCGCGCCTGGCCCCTGGCGCCTGGCCTGGGGCTGCGCGTGCTGGACCACGGCGGCGTGGGCACGCTGGAGCTGCACGACGCGCGCGAGCGCCTGGCACTGTGGCGCTTTACGCTCGGCGGCCATGCCCAGGCGCTGCGGCTGGCGCAGCGCTTCGAGCGACAGATCGAGCGCCTGGGCGACGTGGGCGCCGCGCGGGCCGAGGAATCCGAAGAGGCCTTGTGTCCCACCTGCCACGCCCCGCTGCCGCCCGACAGCGACGAATGCCCGGCCTGCGCGCGCGTGCGGCCGCCGCAAACCTCCACCTGGGTGCTGCTACGCCTGTGGCGCTTCGCGCGGCCGTACCGCAAGCAGCTGGCCGCGGGTTTCGGGCTCACACTGGCCTCGACGGCCGCCACGCTGGTGCCGCCGTACATGACGATCCCGCTCATGGACGACATCCTCATCCCCTACCAGAGCGGCAAGCCCATCGACCCGCGGCTGGTGCTGATGTACCTGGGCGGGCTGCTGCTGGCCGCACTGCTGGCCTGGGGGCTGGGCTGGGCGCGCACCTACATCCTCGCGCTGGTGTCCGAGCGCATCGGCGCCGACCTGCGCACGACCACCTACGAGCATTTGCTGCGCCTGTCGCTCGACTACTTCGGCGGCAAGCGCACGGGCGACCTCATGGCCCGCATCGGCTCGGAGACCGACCGCATCAACGTCTTCCTCTCGCTGCACGCGCTCGACTTCGTGAACGACGTGCTCATGATCCTGATGACGGCGGTGATCCTGTTCTCGATCAACCCCTGGCTGGCCCTGGTCACGCTGGTGCCGCTGCCGTTCATCGCCTGGCTGATCCACACTGTGCGCGACCGGCTGCGCACGGGCTTCGAGCGCATCGACCGCGTCTGGAGCGAGGTGACCAACGTGCTGGCCGACACCATTCCCGGCATCCGCGTGGTCAAGGCCTTCGCCCAGGAAAAGCGCGAGGCCCAGCGCTTTCGCGACGCCAACCAGCACAACCTCGAAGTGAACGATCGCCTGAACAAGACCTGGAGCCTGTTCTCGCCGACCGTCTCGCTCATGACCGAGGTGGGGCTGCTCGTCGTTTGGGCCTTCGGCATCTGGCTGGTGGCGCACGACCAGATCACGGTGGGCGTGCTGGCCGCGTTCATCGCCTACATCGGCCGTTTCTACACGCGGCTCGACTCCATGAGCCGCATCGTCTCGGTCACGCAGAAGGCCGCCGCCGGCGCCAAGCGCATCTTCGACATCCTGGACCACGTGAGCAACGTGCCCGACCCGGCCCAACCCGTGAAGGTGGACCGCGTGGAAGGCTCTATCCAGATGCGCAACGTGGGCTTCCGGTACGGCAGCCGCGCGGTCATCAAGAACCTGCAGCTTGACATCCGCCCCGGCGAGATGATCGGCCTCGTGGGCCACAGCGGCTCGGGCAAGAGCACGCTGGTCAACCTCATCAGCCGCTTCTACGACGTGACGGATGGTTCCATCCAGGTGGATGGCGTGGATGTGCGCCGCTTCGCCGTGAGCGACTACCGGCGCCACATCGGCCTGGTGCTGCAGGAGCCCTTCCTGTTCTTCGGCACCATCGCCGAGAACATCGCCTACGGTAAGCCCGATGCCTCGCGCGAGGAAATCGTGGCCGCTGCGCGCGCTGCCCATGGGCATGGGCAGCGCGGGCAGCGGCAACGATCTCTTCGCGCGTCGCATCGGGCTTGCCGTAGGCAATGTTTTCGGCAATGGTGCCGAAGAACAGGAAGGGCTCCTGCAGCACCAGGCCGATGTTGCTGCGGTAGTCGGACACCGCAATGCGGCGCACATCGACGCCATCGAGCTGGATCGAGCCATCGGTCACGTCGTAGAAACGGCTGATCAGATTGACCAGGGTGCTCTTGCCCGAGCCGCTGTGGCCCACCAGGCCAATCATCTCGCCGGGGCGGATCTGCAGGTTCAGGTCCTTGATGACGGTGCGGCTGCCATAGCGGAAACCGACGTTTTCCATCGTGATGGCGCCCTGCACCTTGCCCAGCTTGACCGGGTTGACCGGGTCGGGCACGTTGCTCACATGGTCGAGGATGTCAAAGATGCGCTTGGCGCCGGCGGCGGCCTTTTGCGTGACCGACACAATGCGGCTCATCGAATCGAGCCGGGTGTAGAAGCGGCCGATGTAGGCGATAAAGGCAGTCAGCACACCGACGGTGATCGAGCCACCGGCCACCAGGTAGATACCAAAGGCCCAGACGATCAAGAGGCCGATTTCGGTCAGCAAGGTGACCGTGGGCGTGAACAGCGACCAGGTCTTGTTGACGCGGTCATTGGCTTCCAGGTTGACCTGGTTGGCAGCGGCAAAGCGGTCGGCCTCGCGCTGCTCTTGCGCAAAGGCCTTGACGACACGGATCCCGGGAATCGTGTCAGCCAGCACATTGGTCACCTCGGACCAGACGCGGTCGATCTTCTCGAAACCGGTGCGCAGCTTGTCGCGCACGGTGTGAATCATCCAGGCGATGAAGGGCAGCGGCACCAGGGTCACTAGGGCCAGCCAGGGGTTGATCGAGAAGAGGATGGCCGAGGTCATCACGATCATCAGCACATCGGTCGCAAAATCCAGCGCGTTGAGCGACAGAAACAGGTTGATGCGGTC
>JASLFM010000044.1 GCA_030150585.1 Acidovorax sp. | reverse complement strand
CACGGTGGCGGGCCTGGCCATGGGCATGATCATCTTCATCATCGCCTCGGGCCTCACGCTGGTGTTCGGCCTCATGGACGTGCTGAACTTCGGCCATGGCGTGTTCATCGCGCTCGGTGCCTTCGTGGCCACCAGCGTGCTGGGCGCCATGGGCGACTACACCGCCAGCAGCGAACTCTGGCGCAACCTGCTGGCCGTGCTGCCGGCCATGGTGGTGGCCATGCTCGTGGCGGGTGCCATCGGCCTGGCGTTCGAGCGCTTCATCGTGCGCCCCGTGTACGGCCAGCACCTCAAGCAGATCCTCATCACCATGGGCGGCATGATCATCGGCGAGGAGCTCATCAAGGTCATCTGGGGCCCGCAGCAGATCCCGCTGCCGTTGCCCGAGGGCATGAAGGGCTCCTGGCTCGTCGGCGACGCGGCGGTCGAGAAGTACCGCGTGGTGGCCGTGCTGGTGGGGCTGGCTGTGTTCGCGCTGCTGGCCTGGACGCTCTCGCGCACCAAGGTGGGCCTGCTCATCCGTGCAGGCGTTCAGGACCGCGAGATGGTGGAAAGCCTGGGCTACCGCATCCGCCGCCTGTTCGTGGGCGTGTTCGTGGCGGGCTCGGCGCTCGCGGGCCTGGGCGGCGTGATGTGGGGCCTGTACCAGCAGAACGTGGTGCCGCAGATGGGCGCGCAGGTCAATGTGCTGATCTTCATCGTCATCATCATCGGCGGCCTGGGCAGCACGGCGGGTGCGCTCATCGGCGCGCTGCTCGTGGGCCTGATGGCCAACTACACGGGCTTCCTCGTGCCCAAGGTGGCGCTGTTCTCCAACATCGCGCTCATGGTGGCCGTGCTGCTGTGGCGCCCGCAGGGTGTGTACCCGGTGGCGAACCGTTGAAGAAGACGATGACATGCTGAACCGACTCCTCTCCGGCGACTATCCGCGCAGCCGCGTGCTGGCTGCCATTCTCGTGGTCCTGCTGCTGGGCCTGGCGTTCGCGCCCTTCATCTTCCCCGGCGTCAAGGCGCTGTCCGTAGCCGCCAAGGTGCTTGTGTTCGTGGTGCTGGTGGCGAGCTTCGACCTGCTGCTGGGCTACACGGGCATCGTGAGCTTCGCGCACACGATGTTCTTCGGCATCGGCGCCTACGGCGTGGCCGTGGCCACCACGCGCATGGGGCCCACCTGGGGCGCGCTGGCCGCGGGCATCGCGGGGGCGCTGGTGCTCTCGCTGCTGCTCTCGCTCGCCGTGGGCCTGTTTTCGCTGCGCGTGCGTGCCATCTTCTTCGCCATGATCACGCTCGCCGTGGCGGCCGCGTTCCAGACGCTGGCGTCGCAGCTCTCGGACCTCACGGGCGGCGAGGACGGCCTCACGTTCAAGGTGCCCGAAGTGCTGTCGCCCAGCTTCGAGCCCTTCGACGACCCGTTCCTCGGCGTCGCCATCGACGGGCGCCTGATCTGCTACTACCTGTTGTTCGTGGCCGCCGTGGTGCTGGTGCTGGCACTGCTGCGCATCGTGAACTCGCCGTTCGGCCGCGTGCTGCAGGCCATCCGCGAGAACGAGTTCCGCGCCGAGGCCATCGGCTACCGGGTGGTGGTGTACCGCACCACGTCGAGCGTGCTCTCGGCGCTGTTCGCCACGCTGGCGGGCGCCATGCTCGCGCTCTGGCTGCGCTACAACGGGCCCGACACCTCGCTGTCGTTCGAGATCATGATGGACTGCCTGCTCATCGTGGTCATCGGCGGCATGGGCACGATCTACGGCGCGGTCATCGGCGCCGTGCTCTTCCTCGTGGCGCAGAGCTACCTGCAGGATCTGCTGCGCCTGGCGAGCGATGCCGCTTCGGCGCTGCCCTGGCTCGCGGCGCTGCTGTCGCCCGACCGCTGGCTGCTCTGGCTCGGCCTGCTGTTCGTGCTCTCGGTCTACTACTTCCCCACCGGCGTGGTGGGGAGGCTGCGTTCCCCGCGCGCCCGCTGAAGGGCGCGTATTCCCGCGACTGCATGACAACCACAACCCAAGGAGACAACATGCGAGTGAACCCACGAGTGACCATGCGCTGGGCCGTGACGGCCCTGGCCGGCGCCACGCTGGCGGCCTGCGGCGGAGGCTCTTCGAGCCCCACCAATGACCTGCCTGCGGGCATCAAGGAGATCAGCGCCACGGTATACCCGGCCACCACAGCGGGCACAGGCGCCACGGCGGCCGCGCAGGACCTGCTCACGGGCGGCATCGGCAAGAGCGGCCTGGGCGCCGCTGCCGCGCCTGTCTATGCCGATTCGGCCAACCCCACGGCGGCCGAGCTGCGGCGCAACGCGATCTATTCCAACTACCGCGGCATCCTCGATCCCTCCGCCGGCGGGGGCTATGGCACGCTCTACGGCCCCAACGTCACGCCCCAGGGGCAGGTGACGGCCGGCGAGGGCCTGATCCCCGGCCGTGAATACGTGGCCGTGCTCGACGACGGCACAGGCCGCAAGCAGACCGTGATCGCCGTGCAGGTGCCCGACAGCTTCAGCACCGCCAACCCGTGCATCGTGCTTGGCGCCTCGTCGGGCTCGCGCGGCGTGTACGGCGCCATCGGCACGGCGGGCGAATGGGGCCTCAAGAAGGGCTGCGCCGTGGCACTGACCGACGCCGGCAAGGGGGTGGGCCTGCACAACCTGTCCGACGACACCGTGAACAAGATCGACGGTACGCGCGCCACACGCACCGCGGCGGGCGCACTGAGCTTCTTCGCCGCCGCCTTGACCGACGCGGCGCGCACCGCCTACAACGCGGCCTTTCCCAACCGCATCGCCATCAAGCACGCGCATTCGCAGCAGAACCCCGAGAAGGACTGGGGCCGCGATACGCTGGCCGCGGGCCGCTATGCACTGTACGTGCTCAATGCGCGCTACGGGACGGCCGACAAGCCGGTGCCGTTCACGCCCGACAACACCATCGTGATCGCGGGCTCGGCCTCCAACGGCGGCGCAGCCTCGCTGCGAGCGGCGGAGCAGGACAGCGACGGCCTCATCGACGGCGTGGTGGCCTCCGAACCCGTGACCGAGATGCCCACCACGAGCGGCTACGGCGTTCAGTTCGGCGGCGCGGCCGTGGCCGGCTACGGCAAGACCCTGGCCGAGTACACCGCCTACGGCAATATCTACCAGCCCTGCGCGGCGCTCGCGCCCAATGCGGCCATCGCCGAGACTTCCATCTACAACTACATCGGCCTCACGGCGATGACGGCGCGCGCCACGGCGCGCTGCGACGGCTTGGCCGCCAAGGGCCTCGTGGCCGGCGCCACCACGGCCGACCGCGCGGCCGATGCGCTGGCCCGGTTGCACGCCTACGGCTGGACGGCCGACAACGACACCATGCACAACGCCCACTACGCGCTGGGCAACGGTCCGATCCTGTCGGCCATGTACACCATGGCCTACGGCCGCTTCGGTGCCGATGCCAACCTGTGCAACGCCAGCTTCGCGGCGGCCAGCGCCACGGGCGATGTGGTGGCTGCCACGCCCACTGCGCTCGCGCAGAGCTTCGCCACGGCCAATGGCACGGCCAACGGCACGCCCGCCACGGTCGTTTACAACGACTCCAAGGGCGGAGCCAAGGCATGGCAGTTCGCGGTGTCGCCTTCCACGGGCGTGGCCGACCTCGGCCTGGACAACGCGCTGTGCCAGTACGCGCTGGTGAGCGGCAAGGACCTGGCCACGGGCGCTGCGCTTACGGCGTCGAGCGCGCCCACGAAGGCGCAGAGCGACGCCGTGCGTGCCGGCATCGCCGAAGTGCTGCTGAGCGCCAACCTGCGCGGCAAGCCCGCCATCATCGTGGCCGGCCGCAGCGACGCGCTGGTGCCCGTGAACAACAACGCGCGCGCCTACACCGCGCTCAACCGCGCGGTGGAGGGCCCGTCCAGCAAGCTGCGCTACATCGAGGTCACGAACGCCCAGCACTTCGATACCTTCCTGCCGTTCTCGGGTTTCGACACGCGCTTCGTGCCGCTGCACCCGTACTTCAACCAGGCCATGGATGCGATGTGGGCCACCTTGAAGAGCGGTGCGGCCCTGCCGGGCAGCCAGGTGGTGCGCACCACGCCGCGCGGTGGCACGGCCGGCGCAGCGCCCGCGATCACGGCGGCCAACGTGCCACCCTTCGTCGCAACGCCCGCAGCGGCCGACCAGATCGGCTTCTCGGGATCGTCCATCACGGTGCCGCGCTAAGAGGCCGCGATGAACGCGCAGGGCATCGCCATGCGTGCCAGGGGGCTGCTTGCGGCCCTGGCGCTGTGCGCTCTCGCGGGCCAGGGCCGGTCGGCCCTGGCCGCCGAGGTGGTGGTAGGCCAGGTCGCGCCGCTCTCAGGCGTTCTGGCCACCACGGGCCAGCAGATGGTGCTGGGCGGCAAGATCTACTTCGACTGGGTCAACGCCCAGGGCGGCGTGAACGGCGCCACCATCCGCCAGGAGGTGGTGGACGACGGCTACAAGGTGCCCGAGACGGTGCGCCTCACGCGCGAGCTGCTCGCGCGGCCCGAGGTGGTGGCGCTTTACGGCTTTGCTGGCACGGCCAACATCACGCAACTGCTGGCCGACGGCGTGCTGGAGCAGGGCGGGGCGGCGCTCGTGGCGCCCTACACGGGTGGCGAGCCGCTGCGCAACCCGTTCAACCCCTGGATCTTCCACGTGCGCGCGGGCTACGCGGACGAGACCGAGCACATGGTGCAGCAGCTCACCACGCTGGGCATGGACCGCGTGGCCGTGATGTACCAGGACGACGGCTTCGGTAAGGCAGGCCTCGCGGGCGTGGAGGCGGCGCTGGCCAAGCGCAAGCTCAAGCTCGTGGCCTCGGCGGGGTACGAGCGCAACACCGACCAGGTCGATGCAGCGGCCCAGGCCATCAAGGCCGCCGATGCGCAGGCTGTGATCATGATCGCGGTCAACAAGCCCGCGGCCGCGTTCATCAAGCGCTACCGCGAGCTGGGCGGCGGCGCGCAGCTCTACAACATCTCGGTGGTGGATCCGGTCGAACTCGTGAAGCTCGCGGGCCTCAAGAACGCGCACGGCCTGGGCATCAGCCAGGTGGTTCCCTATCCGTACCGGCCGCTGCTGCCCGTGGTGCGCGAATACCAGACGCTGCTGAAGAAATACGCACCCGAGGCCGAGGTCAACTACACCAGCTTCGAGCAGTTCCTTGGCGCGAAGGTGCTCGTCGAGGCGCTGCGCCGCGCAGGCCCCGCGCCCACGCGCGCCAAGGTGGTGCGGGCGCTGGAGTCGCTGGGAAGCCTCGATCTGGGCGGTATCACCGTGGGCTATTCGCCCAGCAACCGTGTGGGCTCGCGCTATGTCGAGGTCACCGTGATTGGCGCCAACGGCAGGCTCATGAAATAGCACCCATCCCTTCCTCGTTCCAACCAGATCATTCACCATGTCTCCCTCATCGCACTACGCCACCTGTGCCGGCTACGAAATCCACTTCATGGAATGGGGCGCGCCGGATGCCCCGGTGGTGATCGCTTGGCACGGCCTGGCGCGCACGGGGCGTGACATGGATGAGCTGGCCGTGCACCTCAGCAACCGCTACCGCGTGATCTGCCCCGACACACTGGGCCGGGGACTGAGCCAGTGGGCCAGGAAGCCTGAGGAAGAGTACAGCCTGGCTTTCTACGCGCGGCTCGCGGGCGACCTGTTCGAGCAGCTCGGCATCGCGCGCGCGCACTGGATCGGCACCTCGATGGGCGGCGCCATCGGCACCGTGTCCGCCGCGGGGCGCTACGAGCCGCGCCTGAAGGGCCGCATCCGCAGCCTGCTGCTCAACGATAACGCGCCGCGACTGGCCGACGCGGCCCTGGCGCGCATCCGTGCCTACGCGGGCCACCCGCCCGCGTTTGGCACGGTGCGGGAGCTTGAGGCTTTCTTCCGGCAGGTCTACCAACCCTATGGCTGGCTCAGCGATGCGCAGTGGCGCCGCCTCACGGAGACCTCCACGCGCCGTCTACCCGATGGCCGCGTGACGCCGCACTACGACCCGGCCATGATCCAGCAGTTCACGTTGCACGATAACGACTACCTGATCTGGGACCACTACGAAGCACTCGACATTCCCGTGCTGTGCCTGCGCGGCGTGGACTCGGATCTTGTGTTGCGCGAGACCACGGCCGAGATGCTCACGCGCGGCCCCGGCGCGCGCGGCCTCGCGCAGGTGATCGAGGTGCCGGGCTGCGGCCACGCGCCCGCGCTCAATGTGCCGGAGCACTATGCGCTGGTGGATCAGTTCCTCGCACGCGCCGAGCAGATGGAGAAGCGTTGAAATGGCGCACTGAGCCCCGCGAGGGGACTCAGCGTGCTACCGAGTCAGGAGTTGTCCAGCATTCCGCCGCGGCGCATGCGCCGGCCCTGCGCCGCTGCCTGGCAGGCCCGGCGGTACGCACGCAGCGTCTGCTCGGCCCGCTCAAGTACGCTGCCGTGTAGCAGCGCTCCGGGCGCCATGCCTGCGGACCGGCCTGTGAGCAGTGCGATGCCCTCGCTCACGTGTCGTGCGGTGTAGATATGGAAGCGGCCGTTTTCCACGGCCTCGACCACGCCGCGCTCCAGCATCAGATGGCGCTGGTTGCGCGCGGGAATGAGCACGCCCTGCGCACCGGTAAGGCCTGCGGCTTCGCAGATGCGGAACCAGCCCTCGATCTTTTCATTGAGGCCGCCTACGGGCAGCACTTCTCCGTGCTGGTTGAGTGCACCGGTCACGGCGATGTCCTGGCGCAGCGGCAGGCCCGACAGCGACGATAGCAGTGCGTACAGCTCCGCGCACGAGGCCGAGTCGCCCTCGATGCCGCTGTATTCCTGCTCGAACACGATGGAGGCGTTGAGCGCGAGCGGCGCCATGTGCGCGAACAATGCCAGAAGGTAGCTGTGCAGAATGAGCACGCCCTTGTCGTGGATGGGGCCCGAGAGGTCCACCTCGCGCTCGATGTTCAGCAGCCCTTCCTGGCCCGCGTAGGTGCGCGCCGTGATGCGCACGGGCAGGCCGAAGCGGTAGTCGCCCAGATCGATCTGTGTGAGCGCGTTGAGCTGGCCTACCTGCGAGCCCTGCAGCGAGATCAGGCGCTCGCCCTCGGCGATCGATTCGTGCAATTCCTCTTCGGGGGCGTTGTGGCGCAGCCGGCGCGCCTGCAGAGCGGCCTCTACGTCCTGGGCGCCGGTGACGGCGGCGCCGCGCGAGCGCGCGAGCATGGCGCTTTCGATCAGCAGCGCCTCGGTGCCGCCGAACAGCGCGCTCTGGCGCTCCTGGTCCTCGGCCTCGCGGTGTGATTCCTCGAGCAGGCGCGCCACGGCAGCGGCCGTGCAGTGCGGCAGGCCCCGGCGCGCGCAGCTGCGCGCGATGAACACGGCCGTGGCGCGGCGGGTGTCGGGCGTGGCCGCGAAGCGTTCGGCAAAGTCCACCTTGACGCGAAAGCGCCGCGCGAGATCGGCGTCGCCTTCCTGCAGGGCGTAGTACTCGGCGGACGAGCCAATGAGCACGATCTTCACCTCCACGTCCACCGCTTCGGGTTGCAACGCCACGGGCGAGGATGGGCCGTGCGCAGCACCAGCGTCCTCGATGGTCAGGCGGCTGCAGCGCAGGAAGCGGCGCAGCCGCTCCCACAGCGGCTCGTCGCCGAGCAGGTCGCGCAGGAACAGCAGGAGGTAGCCGCCGTGGGCGCGCAGCAGGCTGCCCGCGTGGATGCCCGAGAAGTCCGCGTGCGGCGCGTCGCCGTCGGATTGCAGCTCGATGTTGCCAAACAGGCTGCGCAGCTGCGGGTTGTCCTCGACGATCACGGGTGCGCCGGTCAAGCCGCCGTTGTCCACGGCGAGGTTCACGCGGCAGCGGGCCTGCAGGTCGGCCAGATTGGCGCGGCGCTCCTCCTCGGCGGGGTCGTCGGCCTCGGCGCCTTCATGGGGCACGAAGAGGTCCAGGTGGTCCAGCACTTCTCGCTGCACCTGGTCGAGCCAGTGGCCGAGCTTGGCCGAATCCTTGATCTGCTTGCGCAGGTCCTGGCGGATCTCGTCGAGGGCATGGTCCACGAGCGGCCGGGCGGTCTGGCGGCGCAGCGCGGCGAGCGCCTCGTCGCGCGTGCGTTCGAGCGGGCGGGTCTGCTCCAGAAAGCGCGAGATCTCGGCGCGCAGTTCCTGCTCTGCTGTCTCGATGGCGGCGCGCTGTTCGCGCGTGAGCGCCTGGGCCTCGGCCTCGCTGATGGCTTGTCCATCGCTGCCCAGCAGCGTGAACACCATCTGGCCGCCTTCGCGCACGAGGCGAAAGCGCCGCGCCTCGGCGAACAGGTCGAGCGCCGAGAAAGCGCGTGCCTCCTCGCGCTGGTAGTTCTTCTCGATGCGCTCGGCTTCGGCCTTGACATCGGGCGCCGCGAGGCGCTTGGGGATTTCGGCCTCCATTGCCTTGGCCCATTGCAGCATGCCTTGGCGCAACTGGCGGCCTTGGCCCGCGGGCAGGCGCAGCGCACGCGGGCGCTCAGGCGCGTCGAAGTCGTGCAGGTAGCACAGGTCTGGCGGTACCGGGCGCGCGGCCGCGGCCTGCTGCATGGCCTGCCGCATGAGCGAGGCGCGGCCGCTGCCGACCTCGCCGAGCACGAAGAGGTTGTAGTCGGGCTGGTCCAGGCCCAGGCCGAAGCGCGCGGCCTCGAAGGCCCGCTCCTGGCCGATCCAGGGCAGGGGCAGTCCCACCAGCTCGCCCGTGTCCTCGAAGCCCAGCGAATCCGGAGGCACCGTGCGGCGCAGGCGTGCCGCATCCAGTTCGGGGCAGGCAGCGTGGCCGGTGCTCATTGCGGCGCTCCTTGCGCCAGCGCGTGTTCGCGCGCTTCTGCCAGGGCCTGGGGTGGCGGGGGCTGGGTGGGCCAGCCTGCCAGATGCTTTTGCGCGATGCGGCTCAGCGCGCCAATCCAGGCCTGGCTGTCGTTGAGGCAAGGGATGTAGTGGAACTCCTGGCCTCCCGCATGCAGGAAGGCCTCGCGCGCCTCCTGGTTGATTTCTTCGAGTGTTTCGAGGCAGTCGGAGGTAAAGCCGGGACAGACCACGTCCACACGGCGCGTGCCTGCGCGCGCAAGCTCGACGAGCGTGGGTTCGGTGTAGGGCTCCAGCCACTTGGCCTTGCCGAAGCGCGACTGGAATGTGACCCGGAATCGCTCGGCGCGCAGCCCCAGTCGCTCGGCCAGCAGCCGCGCGGTCTTGCGAGCCTCGCAGTGGTAGGGATCGCCCAGGTGCAGCGTGCGCTCGGGCACGCCGTGAAAGCTCATCACGAGCTGCTCAGGCTGGCCGTGCTGGTGCCAGTAGGCCTCGACGCTGCGCGCGAGGGCCTCGATGTAGCCCATGTCGTCGTGGTAGCGGTTCACGAAGCGCAGCTCGGGCACATGGCGTGTGCGTGCGGCCCAGGCGTACACGGCGTCGAACACGCTGGCGGTGGTGGTACCCGAGTACTGCGGGTACAGCGGCAGCACGAGAATGCGCGTGGCGCCTTCGGCCTTGAGCGCGTCGAGCTGGCTGGCGATCGAGGGATTGCCGTAGCGCATGGCGTGGCGCACCAGCACCTGGTGGCCGGCCTCGCCGAGCCAGCCCCGCAGCATCGTGGCCTGCTTGGTGGTCCAGGCCTGCAGGGGAGAGCCCTCGGGTGTCCATACGCTTGCGTATTTGGCGGCCGATTTCGCGGGCCGCGTGCGCAGGATGATGCCGTGCAGGATGGGCCACCAGGCGAGGCGTGGAATCTCAACCACGCGGTGGTCGCCCAGGAACTCGGCCAGGTAGCGGCGCAAGGCGGGGGCTGTGGGGGCATCGGGTGTCCCCAGGTTGCACAGCAGCACGGCGGTGCGCTCGGGCTGGCCGTGCCGGTAGGGAGCCTCGGGGGCGAAACGGGAAGACAGGGTCGAAGGCATGGCCGGATTGTGGCAAATGCTGGCCCGGAGGCAGTATGTGTGCGTAGGGTATTCTCGGACCATGCTCGACCCTTCGCGCATCCGCGCCATTACCCTCGACCTCGACGACACCCTCTGGCCCATCTGGCCCACCATGGACCGTGCCGAGAGGGTGCTGCGCGATTGGCTGCGCCCCCAGGCGCCGGCCACGGCCGAACTGCTTGCCCAGTCCGAGCGCATGCGGGCCTTGCGCGCCCGGGTGGTGCAGGCAAGGCCCGACCTGGTGCACGACCTGAGTGCCGTGCGCCGCGAGCTCATCCGCTGCGCGCTGACCGAGGCGGGCGACGATCCCGGGCTCACCGATGGGGGCTACGAGGTGTTCTTCGCCGAGCGCCAGCGCGTGGAGCTGTATGGCGATGCGCTGAACGCGCTCGCTTTTCTGTCCGCGCGCCACCCGGTGGTGGCGCTGTCCAACGGCAACGCGAACCTGCAGGTCATCGGCATCGACCGGTTCTTCCGGGCCAGCGTGAGCGCGCGCGAGTTCGGCGTGGGCAAGCCCGATTCACGCATCTTCCGCGCCGCAGCCCAGGCCGTGGGCGTAGCACCGCACGAGGTGCTGCACGTGGGAGATGACGCTGCGCTCGACGCCCAGGGGGCCCTGGGCGCGGGCATGCAGGCCGTGTGGATCAACCGCACAGGCGCAGCCTGGCCGCACGAGGGCGCCGCGCCGCATGCCACCGTGGACAGCCTCACGGCGCTGTGCCAGTTGCTGGATTGATCGCCACCATTCATTTTTGACGCAAACCCATGCCCAAACCCCAGGTTTTTCTGCCCCCGGTGCGCACCGTGGGGCTCATGCAACCGCTGGCCTGGCTGGTCTGGGGCTGGCGCGATCTGGCCCGCGCGGGCTGGGTCAGCTGGGCCCATGGCCTGGCGCTGGCCCTGTTTGGCGCGGCCATCGTGGCCGTGGCGCACCAGCGCTTCTGGCTGCTTGCGGGCGCGCTGTCGGGTTTTCTCGTGGTGGGGCCCATGCTCGCCACCAGCTTCTACGCGCTGAGCCGTGCGCTCGAGCGCGGGCAGCGCGCGGACTGGGGCGTGGTGGAGCGCACCTGGTTGCAATGGCAGCGCAGCCACCCCAGCAAATGGGGCGACCACGACTATTGGTGCCTCGTGCAGTTCGGCGCGCTGCTCGCGCTGGCGGCCACGGGCTGGGTGCTGGTGTCGGCGGCGCTCATCACGCTGCTGGCGCCCGTGCGCGTGGAGTCGCCCATTGACTTCGTGCACCACGTGGTGCTTGCGCGCGACGGCTGGCTATTCGAGCTGTGGCTCGCGCTGGGCAGCCTGCTCGCGGCGCCGATCTTCGCGTCGAGCGTGGTGGCCATGCCGCTGCTGCTGGACCGCCAGGCCACGCTGCGCCAGGCGGTGCTCACGGGCTGGCAGGCCGTGCTCGCCAACCCCGGCCCCATGGCGCTGTGGGCCGCGCTGATCCTGGTGTTCACGCTGCTGGGGCTGGGCTCGCTCATGCTCGGCATCGTGGCCGTGATGCCCATGCTGGGCCACGCGAGCTGGCATGCCTACCGCGACCTGGTCGATGCCTCGGGCCTGCCCGAGCGCGGGGAGGGCGCGGCGTGATTTTCGGCTTTACCGAAGAGCAGATCGCGGGCTTCTTCCTCACCTACGGGGTGGGCGCGTTCATCCTCTACATGGTGTTCATCATCGCCCAGCTGGCCTGGCAGTCGAAGGCGGGCAAGTTCGGCACCTTCGTGATCTTTCTGGGTCTGGGCGTGGGCTTCATCGGCTTCTTGGCCAAGGTGGTGATCCAGTGGTGGCTAGAGCGCTAGCCGCGCTGCCGCTGAGCACCGCACTCTCGAGCGTGGCCGGGTAGGGCCCCGCGGTGTAGTCGCCACAGGCCCACAGGCCCGGGGCCAGCACCTGGCCGGGGCGCTGCAGCCCGGGCGTACAGGCGAAGGTGGCGCGCTTTTCCACCACGGTTTGCACGGGCCGCAGGCCCGCCAGGCCGAGCCGGGCCTGGGCCTGCGCGAGCACCTGCTGCTCGATGCGCGCGCGGTCGCCCTCGCTCGCGCTCACCACGAAGGCCAGCAGACCGGCGGGGCCGCCCAGCTGTCCGCGGTCGAACGCGAATTGCGCGGGCTCGCCGGCCTGGGGGCGCAGC
>JASLFM010000558.1 GCA_030150585.1 Acidovorax sp. | reverse complement strand
AGCGCCCGCCCCGCGCATCGGCCGGCAGGGCGAGCAGCGCCAGCAGCACCGTGCGCGACAGCTCCGGCGGCGTGCCCGCCAGCGCCGCGAAGGCCCAGCCCGGGTACAGCGGCGTGGAGGCCTGGCAGCTCGCCGGCACGGCCGTGCCCTGCGTGGGCGCGGGCACCACGCGCAGCGCGCCCGCGGGCACCTGGCCCGCCTGCACCCACTGCTCCAGCAGGCAGGTACGCAGAATGCCCGCATCGGCCTCGCCCGACAGCACGGCCTGGGCCACGCGCTGCATGGGGTAGCCCGTGAACACGCGCCGCAGGCCGCCCGCCTCGGCATCGAGCCCCTGGCGCAGCCACTCGGCCGCCGCGAGCTGGTAGCCGCCGAACGCATCCTCGGCCACGGCCGCCACGCGCCGCCCGCGCAGCGCCGCCAGCGTGGCGGGCTGCTGGGGCGCATCGGCCCGCACCACCACGGCCGAGCCCACGGCATGCGCCGGATCTCCCCCCGCGCCCGCCGACTGCGTGGCAATGCGCGCCGCACCATGGCGCGCCTCCAGCACCACATAGTGGCCGGGGTTGGTCACCGCGAAATCAAGCGCCCCCCGCGCCACGGCCGATTCCAGCGCGGCGGGCGCCAGCGCCTGCAGCCGCACGCGCACACCGCCCAGCGCGTGCGCCAGCCCATCCACCAGCGGCTGCCATTGGCGCTGCGCGTCTTCATCGTTCAGTACGGAAAGCACGCCGATGCGGATCTCGGGTTGGAGCGCGGCGTGCGCCGCTGCGCTGGCCGTGGCCGCCCCTGCGGGAAGGACAGGCAGGGCTGCGCTGAGAGCCCACAGCAGACCCGCCAACCCCTGGCGCCACCCGCGCCGTGGCGGGCGGGCGCACTCACGTGAACGGAAGGCCGGCCTGCACATGCCGAAATTGTAGGAACGGCCGCAAGGAATTGATGCGAGTCAACACCGGCCGCGGGCGCTGATTGCGGAGGGTTTGATCACTATCAAATAGTGAGTGGCCCGAGTACCAGATAGAGAGGCGGTACCTGGCAAGCCAGACACTTCTTGCTGTCTAGCTGCTATCGGAAGCGGCTTCATTCGATCTTTCTGCGGCATGCCTGTCGTTCTTCGATGCCAGCGGCACAGGCGCTAAGACGGCGCTGCCTTGGTAGGACGTGCCGCGCACGGCTGCGGAGCGACCTAGGCAAGCAGGCTGCTCACGCGGCTGCTCACGTGGTCCATGAACGCATGGACCTTGCGCGACTGCCGGCGGTTGAGCGCATAGACGAAATGGATGCCCGCGGCCTGCAGCGTGCTGGCCAAAGGATGGGCCGCCAGGAGTTGCACCAGAGCGCCGCTCTCGATCCGGTCACGCACCAGCCAGTATGGCAGCATGGCAATGCCCAAGCCTGCCTCCACCGCCAGCAACAAGGCCTCGACGTCGTTGGCAACGAAGTCGCCCTGCGGCAGGTACTCGATGGCGCCTTCGCCGTCCGGCCGGGTGAACGCCCAGGTAACCCGCTCGCCTGAACGCCGATACCGCAGACAGTTGTGAGCCGCCAAGTCCGACGGGGCGTGCGGCGGGGGGCGATCACGCAGATACGCCGGTGTGCAGACGATAACCCGCCGGTACCGGCCGAGTGGACGGCTGACGAGGCTGGAATCGCCGAGCTCGCCGATGCGGACGACAACGTCCGTGTCTGTCTCGACCAGATCAACGTAATCGTCCGTCAGCGATAACTCAAGCGTGACCTTCGGATGTGCAGCCAGGAACGTCGGGACCAACGGCGTGATGAGCCGTTTGCCGAACACGCGCGGCGCGCTGACCTTTAAGCGCCCGCGCAATTCGTCGCCGAACGCTGCAATGTTCTCGTGCACCGCATCGAGTTCCGCAAGCAACCCGTCCACCTGCGCCTTGTACGCCTCGCCGGCCTCCGTCAGGCCAAGACGCCGCGTCGTGCGCGTTAGCAGTTTCACGCCGAGTTCGTCCTCCAGGCCATCGATATGGCGTGACACGCTCGAAGGCGCCAAACCCAGCAGATCACCGGCCTCAGTGAAACTCAAGGTAGACGCTACCTTCTGGAACACGCGCATCGCCGCCAGCATGTCCATGGGGCTCTCCGTTGCTAGGCAGCCAGCGGGCCCAGCAACGCTGCCTGGGCCCCGGCACCAAACCGGTTGGGATCGAACTCGATGACCTGGTACTGCGCAACCTTCTCCTGATAGAAGGGATCCTCGGCCAGCACATCGTCGAGTTCTGGGCGGGACAGGCCCTGGGCGAGGATAACCCCGCCGATGCGCGGCACTTGCGGCCCGGAGGCCACGAAGTGCCCCGCCGAGAAGTGGCGATCCAGGTAGGCACGGTGCTCGGCGAGGTGCTTTTCCACCACGGTGAGCGATTGCAGATAGTGAAGTAGCACGATGAACATGTTATCCCTCAAACAGTGAGAATGACTTTGCCCAGCAACTGGCCCGACTCGAGCAGCCGGTGGGCCTGCGCGGCATCTTCCAGCGGCAGCACGTGCGCCACATGGGGCCGTACCGCGCCACGGGCCAGCAAGCCGAGTACGTAGTTCAGATCCTGGCGGCCGCTGCCCCGGCAACCCAGCACCTCCAGCCGCTTCGTGAAAACCGCCTTCAGATCGAGCGGTGCCTCAGTTCCCGTCGTGACACCGCCCAGGACCAGACGACCGCCCATGGTCAGCGAGGCAATCGACTGCTCGAACGTGGCCGCAGCCACGTGCTCGAACACTAGCTCGACCCCCTTGCCGCCAGTGAGTTGGCGAACCCGCTGCGCCATCCCAGGGCCCGGCTCGACCACCGCGTCGGCCCCCAGGCTCAACAGCGCAGCGCTGCGCTGCTCTCCTCGGCAGGCCGCGATGACACGGGCGCCCGAGCTGTGTGCGAGCTCGACGGCAGCATAGCCCAGCCCCCCGCTCGCGCCGAGCACCAGCACCGTCTCGCCAGCACTCAGACGGCCGCGGCGCAGCATGGCAGCCGCAGTGGCGTAAGTGAGGCCGAAGCTCGCAGCCGTGATCCAATCCAGGGCTTCCGGCACGGGCACTGCGTTGCGGGCTGGAATTTTGACGTGCTCTGCGTAGCCACCGTCGATGGTCGAGCCGACCGTGCCGAAGGTCTTACACAGGTTGTCGTCGCCGCCCAGGCAGTGCTCGCACCGGCCGCAAGACAGGATCGGGGCGGCCAGCACTCGCTCGCCCAAGCGGCGGTCAGTGACTTCTGAGCCGATCGCGACGATGGTGCCGGAGAAATCCGTGCCTGGAATGCGTGGCAGCGGCACCTGGAATACCTTGCCTTCGCGCAGCAGGAGGTCCAGCCGGTTCACGCCGCAGGCGTGCACGCGGACGAGCACCTCGTGGGGCGCGGGTTGCGGTGTCGGGACGTCGGCGATGGCGAGCGACTCCGCCGGTCCGTGACGTTCGATGTGGACTGCGAGCATGAAAACCCCGTGATGTCGTAGGAGTGGAACAAGGCCTTCACTGTAGGAAAGCCCTCGCTCTGGAAACAGAGGGTGCCATGCAGAACACTTTTCGATACTACGGAGCCTTCACGCCCAGTGCAGTTGCATCTGGTGTGGGCCCGCCAAAGTTGCGCTATGGGTACGGCGTTCTGCACCATGGCTCCGCCCTGACCTTATCTATCCGACGCTTGAATAGGAGCAGCCAGGAGGCGAAGCGCCACGTAACCAACCGCCGCGGGAACCAAGCACATCCCGCAGATCCTCTTTGGGACTGCTCCTCTTGGGCCTGGCTATGGCCGTCCTCCCGTGAGGCGTGGTATCTGGTCATGGATGCGCCAAATCGGCCCATATGGCCATCATGCTCAGGGGCTTGCGCAGCGTTAACTCCCCGGAGATGAGGACAAAGCCGAGTCATGGCTAACCCAGCCGTTCATGCCGACCCGCTTTCAGCGACTGGCTTAGCTTGTTCGTTGAGCGACTGCTTGCCGGCCTCGCCACTGGCTACCCATGGCCGCAAACAGGCCCCTCACACATCCACACGCGCCTACCGCCCCCCATGCGCCACTGCCAAACACCGCTGAAACGCCTGCGCCGCCCGTGACGGCTCCGGCGAGCGGCGCACCAGGCTCACGAACTGGCAGGCGTAGCGGAACGCCTCGGGCTTGACGGCCTGCATGCGGCCCTGGCGCTCGAAGGCCTCGGCGTAGTGGTCGGGCAGAAAGCCCAGGTAGCGGCCCGAGAGGATGAGCGTGGCGATGGATTCCTGGTCGAACCCTGTGGCACTGCGCGTGAGGCGCGCCTGATGGCTCAGCTCCATGTTGGGCGAGTGGTAGCCCAGGCCCGCGAACTGGTAGGCGCGCACGGCGTCCCAGTCCAGCGCCTCGTGCATTGCGCGCGGCTGGCCGAACAGCGGGTGGCCCGCGCCGCAGTACAGCAGCATGGTCTCGCCGAACAGGTCGGTGTAGAGCAGGCTTTGCGAGCTGCGGTGCGCGGGGATGATGCCCACCTGGTAGCTGCCGTCGATCACGCCGCGCTCGATGGCGTTGATGCTGCCTACGTGCAGGTGCAGTTGCACGTCGGGTGCCTCGCGCGCGAAGGCGGCAATGGCGTCGCTGATGCGTGCGGCGGGGTTGCTGGCCGTCTTGTCGAACACGGCCACGGCGAGCTGACCGCCCATGCGCGCGTGGATGTCGTCGATGCCGTCGCGAAAGCCCTGCACCGAGGCCAGCAAGCGCAGCGTTTCGTCGTACACGCGCTGGCCCTCGGGCGTGAGGGCGAAGCCCGCACGCCCGCGCCGGCACAGGGTGAGGCCCAGGCGTGTCTCGAGGTCCTTCACGTGGCGGCTCACGGTGCTGGTGCCGATGTTCAGCTCCAGCTCGGCGGCGGCCATGCCGCCGCATTCGACCACGGCCTTGAACACCTGCAGCAGGCGCAGGTCCATGTCGCTGAGCTGGCCCAGCATGGCGCGCTGGCGGGGAGGGTTTTTTACTTGCATAAACTGGCAAGTGAACGTGGATATTTGTTGCTTCAACGAATTATGGCGGGCGCCAACAATGCGTCCATTGCTTTCCTGGAGACCGCCATGTCTTTTGCCGTGATCGACGAAAACACCACCGCCCCGCGCATGGATGCCGCCTGGCTCGACGCGCACTGGATGCCGTTCACCGCCAACCGCAACTTCAAGGCCAAGCCGCGCATGATCGTGGGCGGCCAGGGCGCGTACTACACCGATGCCGAGGGCCGCAAGATTTTCGACGGTCTCTCGGGCCTGTGGTGCTCGGGCCTGGGCCATGGCCGCAAGGATGTGGCCGAGGCCATCGGCCGCGCCGCCGCCCAGCTCGATTACGCGCCCGCGTTCCAGTTCGGCCATCCGGCCTCGTTCCAGCTCGCCAACAAGCTCAAGGAGCTGACGCCCGCGGGCCTGGACTATGTGTTCTTCACGGGCTCGGGCTCGGAGGCGGCCGATACGTCGCTGAAGATGGCCCGCGCCTACTGGCGCGCCAAGGGCCAGGCCGGCAAGACGCGCCTGATCGGCCGCGAGAAGGGCTACCACGGCGTGAACTTCGGTGGCATTTCGGTGGGCGGCATCGTCGGCAACCGCAAGCTGTTCGGGCAGGGCATCGAGGCCGACCATATCCCCCACACGCAGCCGCCCGCAGGCTCGTTCTACCAGGGCATGCCCGACACCGACGGCCGCGCGCTGGCCGACAGGCTGCTCGACGTGATCGCGCTGCACGATGCGAGCAACATCGCCGCCGTGATCGTGGAGCCATTCTCGGGCTCGGCGGGCGTGGTGATTCCGCCCAAGGGCTACCTGGAGCGCATCCGCGAGATTTGCTCGCAGAACAACATCCTGCTGATTTTTGACGAGGTCATCACGGGCTTTGGCCGCTGCGGCGGCTGGACGGGCTCCGAGGTGTTCGGCGTGACGCCCGACATCCTGAACTTCGCCAAGCAGGTGACCAATGGCGCCCAGCCGCTGGGCGGCTGCATCGCCACCAAGGAAATCTACGACACCTTCATGGCCGCGGGCGGACCCGAGTACATGCTGGAGTTCGCGCACGGCTACACCTACTCGGCCCACCCGGTGGCCTGCGCGGCGGGCAACGCGGTGCTGGACATCCTGCAGAAGGAAGACATGCCCGGCCGCGTGAAGGCGCTGGCACCGCTGTTCCAGAAGGCCGTGCACAGCCTCAAGGGCGCCAAGCACGTGGCCGACATCCGCAACTACGGCCTGGCCGCGGGCTTTACCATCGCGTCGCTGCCGGGCGAGCCCGCCAAGCGCCCCTACGAAATCGCGATGAAGTGCTGGGACAAGGGCTTCTACGTGCGCTACGGCGGCGACACGATCCAGCTCGCGCCCCCCTTCATCAGCACCGAGGCCGAGATCGACCGCCTCGTCAACGCCCTGGGCGACGCGCTGGCCGAAACGGCCTGAGTACCAGGTCACACCATGCACATCGCCATCCTGACGTTCGACGGCTTCAACGACCTCGACTCGTTGGTGGCTTTCGGCATGCTCAACCGCATCGCGCTGCTGGGCGATCGGGACTGGCGGGTGCGCATTGCCAGCCCCACGCCCCGCGTGACCTCCATGAACGGCCTGACCATCGACGCGCACGAGGACCTGTCCGCCGCCGCGCGGGCCGATGCCGTGCTGGTCGGCAGCGGCATGAAGACGCGGGAGATCGCCAACACGCCCGCCATCATGGGCCAGCTGCGCCTCGATCCCGCACGGCAACTGCTGGCCGCGCAGTGCTCGGGCACCTTCCTGCTGGGGCGGCTGGGCCTGCTCGATGGCATGCCAGCGTGCACCGACCTGACCAGCAAGCCCTGGGTGGTGGAGTCTGGCGTGGCCGTGATCGACCAGCCCTTCGTCGCACGCGGCAATGTCGCTACGGCGGGTGGCTGCCTGGCATCGCAGTACCTCGTGGCCTGGCTCATCGCCCGGCTCAAGGGCGTGGAGCAGGCGCGCGAGGTGCTGCACTATTTCGCCCCCGTGGGCGAGAAGCAGGCGTATGTGGAGCGCGCGCTGGGCCATGTCACCCCTTTCCTGCCACCCGAGGCCATGGCAGTCTGAGACTCCTTTTTTGATAGCTGTCAGCGCACACTAGACAAGCGCAAGCGGCTTTTTTTGCTTGAAACCACCATGAACAACGACAAGTCCGTCACCTCCACCGTCGGCCACCTGATCGACGGCCAAATCGTCGCCGACACGGCACGCACCCAGCCCGTGTTCAACCCCGCCACGGGCCAGTCGACCACCAGCGTGGCGCTGGCGAGCAAGGCCACCGTGGAGGCTGCCATCGCCTCCGCCGAAAAGGCCTTCCCCGCCTGGCGCAACACGCCGCCGCTCAAGCGTGCGCGGGTCATGTCCAGGCTCAAGGTGCTGCTCGAAGAGAACGCCGACAAGATCGCCGCCCTGATCACCGCCGAGCACGGCAAGGTGCTGGCCGACGCACATGGCGAGCTGCAGCGCGGCATCGAGAACGTCGAATACGCGAGCTACGCGCCCGAGCTGCTCAAGGGCGAGCACAGCCGCAACGTGGGCCCCGGCATCGACAGCTGGAGCGAGTTCCAGGCGCTGGGCGTCACGGCCGGCATCACGCCGTTCAACTTCCCGGCCATGGTGCCGCTGTGGATGTGGCCCATGGCCGTGGCCTGCGGCAACACCTTCGTGCTCAAGCCCTCGGAGCGCGACCCGAGCAGCACGCTGTTCGTGGCGCAGCTCGCGCTCGAAGCCGGCCTGCCGCCCGGCGTGCTCAACGTGGTCAACGGCGACAAGGTGGCCGTGGACACGCTGCTGCAGGACCCGCGCGTGAAGGCCGTGAGCTTCGTGGGCTCCACGCCCATCGCCGAATACATCTATGCCGAGGGCTGCAAACACGGCAAGCGCGTGCAGGCGCTGGGCGGCGCCAAGAACCACGCCATCGTGATGCCTGATGCCGACATCGCCAACGCCGTGAGCGCGCTGATGGGCGCGGCCTACGGTTCGTGCGGTGAGCGCTGCATGGCCATCCCGCTGGTGGTGGCCGTGGGCGACGAAACGGCCGAGGCCGTGATCGCGGGCCTGAAGGCCGAAATCGCCAAGATGAAGGTGGGCCCCGGCACCGACAACGGCAACGACATGGGCCCGCTGGTC
>JASLFM010000529.1 GCA_030150585.1 Acidovorax sp. | reverse complement strand
GACCGCCAGGCCACGCCCGGCGCGGAAACCAGCTTCGCCAACGGCGGCCAGATCTCCGTCAGCCACGCCGAACCCTGGGCCAACCCCAGCGCGCCGATCAAGGTGCTGCAGTGGCTCGGCAAGGAAGACGCGCCGCTGCTCTTTCGCCTGCGCGCCGACATGCGCCAGTGGCTCTGGGGCCTCTCGTTCCTGCGCAACTGCACGCCCGCGCGCACGCGCCACAACATCGAGCAGATCGTGCGCCTGGGCACCTACAGCCGCGACACGCTGCAGCAGTTGCGCCGCGACACGGGCATCCAGTACGACCAGCGCGCGCAGGGCATCCTGCACTTCTACACGAGCCAGAAGGAGTTCGACGGCGCGCTGGCGCCGGCCGAGCAGATGCGCCGGCTGGGCTGCGAGCGCCGCGTGATCAGCGCCGACGAGGCCGTGCGCATCGAGCCGGCGCTGGCCCACATCCGGCCGCAGCTCGCGGGGGCCACCTACACCGCCGCCGACGAGTCGGGCGACGCCAACCAGTTCGCGCGCGAACTCGCGCGCCTGGCCGCCGAGGCCGGCGTGCAGTTCCGCATGGGCCACCACATCATGGCGCTGCGCGAGGCGGGCGGCCGCATCGACCACGTGGAGGCCACCAACGCGGAAGGCCGCTTCGAGCGCATCCGGGGCGATGCCTACGTGCTCGCGCTGGGCTCGTTCAGCCCGCTGCTCGCGCAGCCGCTGGGCATGGCCCTGCCCATCTACCCGGCCAAGGGCTACTCGGTCACGCTGCCCGTGAAGAACGCCCACCGGGCGTATGAAACCAGCCTCACGGACGACGAGTACAAGCTCGTGTTCTCGCGCTACACCAGCGAGCGCGGGGACCGCATGCGCATCGCGGGCACGGCCGAGCTCAACGGCTACGACCGCGACCTCAACACCGTGCGCTGCGAGGCCATCGTGCGGCGCGTGGAAGAGCTGTTCCCTGGCGCGGGCGACCTTTCGCAGGCCCAGTTCTGGACCGGGTTGCGCCCCGCCACGCCGAGCAACGTGCCCCTCATTGGCGGTACGCGCCTGGGCAACCTGTTCCTCAACACGGGCCACGGCACGCTGGGCTGGACGCATGCCTGCGGCTCGGGCAAGGCCTTGGCAGACATCGTGAGCGGCCGCGTGCCGGAGGTGGACTTCGCGTTCACGGGCGGGGTCGCCGGCGGCCCGGGCCGCGCGGCTCAGTCCCCGTCGGTGAAGACCGTGAGCACGCCCGTATAGCCGTACAGGTGGTGGTGGGCGATCTCTCCGCCCGCGAAGAAGCCCACGAGCGGCACGTCACCGAGCGCGTGCCGCACGATCTGGAGCTCGGCACTCGGCCCGCCGAAATGCGGCCCGCCCCGGCCCGAGCAGCTCACGTAAATGGCACCCCGTATCGCGCGCGCCTCCACGGGGCCGCCCGGCGCCGACAGTGCCAGGCCCGCGCCGGACAGGCTGCTCTCCGCTTCGGCGGGCGCAAGCTCCTCCCGGATCTCGGCGCAGATGCGCACGAGGTCGGCCCGCGCCGCCGCCATGTGGCGCTGGCAGAACGCAAGGCGCATGCCGGGCTCCACGCGATCGGCCACGGCCACGCCGCGGCGCGCGCCGTCGAGCCCCACGATGTGGCGCACGCGCGTGTCGGTACCGAAGTGGCCCGTGCTGCGCGGCAGCGGCGCATCGGCCAGCGCCGCGGCGCCGCCCACCGCGTCCGACAGGCCCACGAGCGTGGCGCGCACGCTGCGCAGCGCGGTCTGCATGGCCTCAGGACCGCCTTCGAGCGATACGCCCAAGGTGTCCAGCAGCACGTCGAGCGCGGACTCGCCATCCAGGGCCAGCACGACGTTGTCCTGCGCTGCGGTGACGGTGGAAGTCCGGCCAATGGGCTGGCACCCTTGCGTGACGCGCGACAGCAGGTGCACCCCGGGGCCGAACGCCACGCCCGACAGCCCCCCATCGAACACGCCCCCCGCGAGCCCCTGGCCCGGCATGTTGCCGTTGCCTCCTATAGCGAACTGCACCGAGGCGCCCCGGCTCGCACTCAGCCCGCCGAACAGGTAGCCCGTCGCGGTGCGCGCGGCCACCTCGCCGATGAGTTCGGCAAGCTCGGGGGTTTGCCCATCGGCGTGCACCAGCGCCGTGTGCGGCGCAAAGCCGCCCGCCCCCCAGGAGTGCGGCAGCGGCGCCACGCCGGAAAACACGCGGTATTGGTCGGACGGCAGGTCGAGCAGCATCACCGACAGTGCGGGCTCGTCGAAGTATTCGGCATTGTTGGCCGACACCCCGACGCCCACCGTGCCGCTCCAGTCCGTCACGCCGGGCAGTTCGGCGGCGAGGAAGTCGAGCAGGGCCTGCGCATCGTCCGCATAGTGGTCGGTGATGTAGACCAGGCCCAGCGTGGGCGCGGCGGCATGGGTGGGCAGCGCCATCTGGGCCCGCAGTTGCGCGAGCACGAGCGCGGCCGCCATGCGCCACTGGGGATGGGTGGCATGGCCACTGGGGAAGAGTTTCATGCAAAGCTCCAGCGCGCCCGCGCAAGGGGCGCAGCGTTCAACCGGCCGGCTTGCGCGGAGCGCGCCGGGCGGCGGTCTTCTTGGCGGCGGGGGCACGCGGCGCAGCCTTCTTGGCGGAGGCCGCCTTGCGTGTCCCTGCCGCTCCCTTGGCCGCGAACTGGCTGGCCATGCCCGTGGCGGTCTTGAGCGCCTCCTTGGCCAGGCCCGTGGCCATGTGCTTGGTGGTATCGATGGCGCTCTGGCGCGCCGCGTCCTTCATGGCGTTGGCGGCGATCTGCTGGAACTGGCTGGTCAGCGAGCCCCACCACTGCATGGGGTCGACCAGGCTGGGCTCGGCCGCTGCCTTGGCGGTCTTGCGCGCGGGCTTGGGCGCGCTCTTGCGGGGGGAATCGTCGCCGCCGCCCGTGGCACGCGCCGCGGCCTCCGACACGGCTTGGGCCGCTCCGGCCACCGTCTCGCCAGCCTTCTGCACGCCCGAGGCCATGGTGTCGGCGGCTTTGAGTTTGAAGGCATTGGCTACGTCGCCCATGCTGAAGTTCATGCCCTTGAGCGTGGCAAGCGTCATCTTCTGCACCTCCAGCGCCTGGATGGTCGCGGCCAGCGCGCGCGAGTTCTGTTCGAGCCAGAACTGCACGGCCTTGAGTTCGTCGATGCGCTTTTCGAGTTCCTCCACGCTGATCGTGGGCGCCACCCAGTTCGAGAGATTGGGCAGTTGCGGAATATTGCCCGCCGCGCCCTTGGCCAGGTTCTGCAGGAAGTCGAAACCGGGGACGAATTTACCGAAACCGAAAGACGAGGTATCGCTCATGGCCGCTCCGCTCAAGGGTCTGTGAAGGGAAGCGGGACGGCGTCGCGCCCCGCGCCACGCCAGCTTACCCCAACGCGGCGCGGCCCGGGGCAGGGATTGCTCAGGGTCTCAGTGCTTGTGGCCGCTGTGGTCCATGGCGGGTGCGGCCGCTGCGCCCGGCGCCTGCGCGGCCACGGGCACCTGCAGGGGCAACTGGCTTTCGGCGCCCTTGGCGTCCCGGAACACCAGCGTGATCGGCACGGTGCCACCCTTGGGCAGCGGCGCCTTGAGGTCCATGAGCATCACATGGTAGCCACCGGGCTTGAGCTCCACGGCCTGGCCGGCCGGCAGGTCGACCCCGGGAACGGCGCGCATCTTCATCACACCGCCCTCCAGTTTCATTTCATGCACCTCGGCCACGCCCGCAGCGGGCGACTCCACGCGCACGAGGCGCGTCGCGTCGCGTGCCGTCAGGCGCATGAAGGCGCCCGTGGCCTTCTGGCCCGGCACGCTCGCGCGAGCCCAGGCGCCGTCCACGGCCACGGGGGCGGTGTTCTGGGCGCTGGCGGCGGCAGCCCACAGGGCGGCGGCCATGCCCCAGGGGGCGATCCATCGGTGCATGTTCATGGTGTTCTCCTGACTCATCGCGGCGATTAATTGCGGCGATTGTAGGAGGCGCCCGCACGTCGTCTTCGCGACGCCCGTGCGCCAGGTACTCCACTAGCATGCCGCCACGACCTTCCCTTTACCCAGGAGACCTTGCATGCTCACCCTCTGCGGCTTTTCCGCCAGCAACTACTACAACAAGGCCAAGCTCGTGCTGCTCGAAAAGGGCATCCCGTTCGAGGAACGGCTGGCCTGGATCGGCGAGACCGAGCTGTCCGCCTCGCCCCTGGGCAAGGTGCCCTATCTGCTGACCGAGGAAGGGCCCTTGTGCGAATCGGCCGTCATCGCCGACTACCTTGAGGCCGCGTACCCCACGCCCGCACTCGTGCCGGCAGACCCCTACGGCGCGGCCAAGGTACGCGAGCTGTGCACCTTCATGGAATTGCACCTGGAACTGGTGGCACGCAACCTTTACCCCCAGGCCTTCTTCGGCGGCACTGTGAGCGAGCGGCTGCGCGACCATACGCGCGCCCAGCTCGAAAAGAACGTGGCCGCGTTCGCCAGGCTCACGCGCTTCGCGCCCTGCATAGCGGGCGAGCATTTCACGCTGGCCGACTGCGCGGCCGTGGTGCACCTGCCGCTCATCAGCGCCACCACCAAGATCATCTACGGCCACGACATGCTGGCGCACCTGCCCGTGCGCGAGTACCTCGCGCGCATGGCCGAACGGCCCCATGTGCAGCGCGTCAATGCCGACCGCAAGGCCAGCACGGCCGATATGCTGGCGCGCCCAAAGAAGGCCTGAGGCCCGGCTATGCTATGGGGATGACCATGCCCCGCAGCCTCTTCCACCTCGCCTTCCATGTGACCGACCTCGACGCCGCACGCCGTTTCTACGGCGGCGTGCTCGGCTGCCAGGAGGGCCGCAGCACCGACACCTGGGTGGATTTCGACTTCTTCGGCCACCAGATCTCGCTGCACCTCGGCGAGCCCTTCGCGAGTACGCGTACGGGGCATGTGGGCGACCACCTCGTGCCCATGCCGCATTTCGGCCTCATCCTGGAACTACCCGCATGGCAGGCCCTGGCCGAGCGCCTGCGCGCTGCGGGCACAGCCTTCGTGCTCGAACCCCAGGTGCGCTTCGAAGGCCAGCCCGGCGAGCAATGGACCATGTTCTTCCACGATCCGAGCGGCAACCCGATCGAGATCAAGGGTTTTCGCTCGCTGGAGCAGGTCTACGCGAGCTGAACGCAAGAAGCCCAAAAACAAAAACGCCCACTGGAGAGTGGGCGTTTTTCGATTTGGTTGCGCGAGGAGGATTTGAACCTCCGACCTTTGGGTTATGAGCCGAAGAAGACCATTGCACACCTGCAATGGTCTCGGATGTGGGCATCAGGTGTAAAACGATAAAAAATATTGTAAATCAACACCTTAACTCGTGACGCCATCTGCCACTTAAGCCCGGTAGAGCTCGCAGCTGTCACAGGAGTGCTCCAAAAGCTTGTCCCGGCCCTCAACACTTTCCGACCATTGGGCTTCGGTGATATGGGAACGCTATCCCTATGGGAAGAGGACGATGAAGGCTTGAAAGCTGGTTGAAGTCCCCTCGAAAACCTGAACCACCCGGAAGTAGAGAATTCCCGACGTCCCCCCGTTTTGAGTAGCACTGAGCTTTGGAGTCTGGAGTTAATTTAACGGGTTTTGGGTCAGCCTTTGGGCATGTGCAGCTGGGGTCAATCCGCCGAGGGACTTCTTCGGACGCTCCTCGTTGTATTCGCGGCGCCAAGCCTCGACGATCACACGGGCGTGTGCCAAGCTGGTAAACCAGTGCTCATTCAGGCATTCCTCCCTGAAGCGGCCGTTGAACGATTCGATATAGGCATTCTGGTTGGGCTTGCCAGGTTCGATGAGGAACAGCTGAACACCCCTGGCGTGCGCCCAGTTCAGCATGGCTCGACCGCAGAACTCCTTGCCGTTGTCTGTACGGATCGCCTTGGGCAGTCCCCTTGTGATGGCGAGCTGATCCAGAATCCGCGTCAACTGGTGGCCGCCCATCGCCCGCTCGGCCACGATGGCTACCGCTTCGTGGGTCGCATCATCGACCACCGTCAGGCTCTTGATGCTGCGCCCTTCGGCCGTTCGGTCAAAGACGAAGTCCATCGACCACACCTGGTTGGCCGCCATCGGGCGCTGCAGAGGGTGGCGATCGGCTTGCGGAATCTTCTTGCGCTTTCGCTTCCTGACCTGCAGACCTGCCTGGGCATACAGGCGCTCGACGCGCTTGTGGTTGACGATCTCACCGGCCTGGCGCAGCTTCAGGTAGATCATGCCCGCACCGTAACGGCGATGGCGTTGCGCCAGGGCGATGATCTTGTCCTTCAAGGCGCCGTTTTGGTCTGCAGCGGGCTCATAACGGTAAGCGCTGGCGCTCATGCCGATGATGCGCAGTGAACGGCGTTCGCTCAGTCCGCAGCCCATCATGTGGCGCACCAGCTCGCGCCGTGCGGGTGCGCTCACCACTTTTTTCTCAAGGCTTCTTTCGTCACCTCGTTCTCCAGCATCGACTCGGCCAGCAGCCGTTTGAGGCGAGTGTTTTCAAGTTCGAGTTCCTTGAGCCGTTTGGCGTCCGAGACGCTCATGCCGCCGAACTTGTTGCGCCAGAGGTAGTAGCTGGCTTCCGAGAAACCGTGCCGACGACATAACTCGGCCACCGGCAGGCCTGTCTCGGCTTCGCGCAGGAAGCCAATGATCTGTTCTTCTGTAAATCTCTTCTTCACGTCCAATCTCCTGTCTTCGGGATTGGACTCCAGAGTCAGACGCTACTCAAATCCGGGGGGACGTCGGGCCGGTGACCTGCGCTCCTGCCGCATCGCCCAACTAGCACGCTCTCCCGGCACCTGCACTCCGGCGCTGGCGAGCTTCACCGTCCCGCGTCCATAGCGCTGGTTGAGTTCATCGACCACCCCCATCAGCCGCTCACGGGACGCTTCCTGCTGATCCAGGGGTTCCAACTCAAGTTCCCCTTGCCGCAAGCATGCGCTGTGCAAATCAAGCAGCATGACGCCGGCCTTGATGAAGGCATAGCCTGGCCGGTAGATTCGGCGCAGGCCGATCAAGGCAGCATTGGCAATCGGCACGGTGTCACTGGTGGTGCTTTGCAGCGGCACGGTGATCGAGCGCGCGTACTGCGGCCCCTTGCGGTAAGGGCTCGTGTGGATGAACACCAGCACATGGGCGGTGTGGCTGCCCTGCCTGCGCAGCTTCTGCGCTGCCATGCTGGCAAACGTGCTCACAGCCTGTTCCAGCGCAGGGAGGTCACTCACGGGGTGCCCGAAGGAACGCGTGCAGGCAATTTCCCTCTTGGGTGGCGGTTGGTCATCCAGTCCGATGCAGGGCATGCCTTGCAGCTCTCGCACCGTGCGCTCCAGCACCACGGACCAGCGCCTGCGCACAGTGGCTGGATCGAGCCGAGCCAGGTCCCGCACGGTCTCGATGCCCGCTTCCTTGAGCTGGGCCGCGATCTTGCGCCCCACGCCCCACACTTCTCCCACTTCGGTCGCTTTCAGCACCAGATCCAGTTCTTCACGGGGCAATTGCGCGAGGTTGCAGACCTGGGCCAGTTCTGCAGGGTAGGAGCCTGGTTTGCGTTCAGCCGTCTTGGCCACATGGTTGGCCAACTTGGCCAGGGTCTTGGTCGGTGCAATGCCGACCCCGCAGGGTATGCCCACCCACTGCAGTACCCGGGCACGGATGGCATGGGCTCGTTCGGTCAGGTCGCCCCGGATGCCACTGAGATCCACAAAGCTCTCATCGATGGAGTACACCTCCTGCCGGTGGCCCAGCCCTGCCACCAGGCTGGCCATGCGGTCGCTCATGTCCCCGTACAGTGCAAAGTTGGCCGATAGGGCCACCAAGCCCGCCTCATGCTCCAGGTGCCGGATCTCATGCCAGGGGTGTCCCATGCGCACCCCCAGGGCCTTGGCTTCGTTGGAGCGCGCAATAGCGCAGCCATCATTGTTGCTCAGAACGATGACCGGCCGGTGCTGCAGATCGGGCCGGAACACCCTCTCGCAACTGACGTAGAAGTTGTTGCCATCGACCAGCGCGTACATGGCTGCTCCTGCCCAAGGGTCACAGCAGAATGATCTCGCTGCGCCCGCTGAGCAGCGGCTTGCACAGGATCTTGTAGCCATCGGCGTCGAATCCCGCCGCCACGCAATCCAGTGCCGACGCTTCTTCGGGCTTGCTCACGCTGCCCAGGTAGCACCAGTGGCGCAGCACATGGATCTGGACATCGTTGGGATGGGGTGGCAGTGCCGATTCGTTCCGCTCGGGGGTGAAGCGTTCGACCAGACCGACCGTGCCCGGATACGGCCAGGTGGCGATATGCAGGTCTAGCAGCGCGGTGAAGAGGCGCTGGCGGTGTGCGTGCGGCGATTCATCACCCCGGCAGACCCCGGCGCACTGGTGCAGCATGGCCCTGAAGCACGCCTTGCCGGGCGGGAGCTTTTCCAGGCCGAGTGCGCCGTAGCAGAGCTTGTGCTGGTCTGCGAGCTTGCACAGTCCTTCCTGGGCCGCCCGGTGGCTGTTGTACAGGCCGTACAGGCCGGATTCGGTGGCGAACTGGATGTCCTTGGCATACACCACCTCGGGCCGGTCGCCGTTCATGCGCAGCGCACACAGCTGGCGGCTGCGGCGCAGCTTCTGGTTGAACAGCGGGTGCAGTTCCTTGATAAGTTTCGCTTCCAGCAGCAGGGCTCCAATCTCTCCCGCCGTGCGGATATGGCTGATGCGCCGGGTCTGGCGAAGCATGCGCGCTTCGTCGGGGGTGCGCAGGTGGGCCAGCAAACGGCTGCGCAAGCTGATGCTCTTGCCGATGTACAGCGGCAGGTCGCCTTCCTCGCCATGGAAGATGTACACCCCGGGCGCTGCAGGCATGTCGGCAAGGGCTGCGCGCAGGTGCTCGGGGTATTCGTAGTACCTGGCTTCATCGAACTCAGGGCGGCGGCGTGCCGGGATGTATTGACCCAGCAGAACCTGCACAGGTCAGGCCGCTAATGCAAACGCCTCAGCGGGTGTTCTCATTTTCAGCGCCTGGTGCGGGCGCCGGTGGTTGTAGAAGTGGATCCAGTCACCGATCAGGCGGCTGGCATGCTGCA
>JASLFM010000518.1 GCA_030150585.1 Acidovorax sp. | reverse complement strand
GTGACGCACGAATTCATCAAGATGGGCCGCGCGATCCCCGAGGCGCGCCAGGCCCACGCGGACGCGGCGCGCGCGCTGCGCCACGCCTTTGGAATGGAGGGTTGACCCGATGACGATGCGCCGATCCGATTTCCGCTGCGCCCATCGCCTGCGCGTGCGCTGGGCCGAGGTGGACATGCAGAAGATCGTGTTCAACGGCCACTACCTCATGTACATCGACACCGCGATGACCGACTACTGGCGCGCGCTGGCCATGCCCTACGAGGCCAGCATGCGCGTGCTCGGCGGCGAGATGTACGTGAAGAAGGCCACGCTCGAATACCACGCCTCGGCCCGCATGGACGACTGGCTCGACGTGGGCATCCGCTGCGAGCGCGTAGGCAATTCCTCGTCGCTGTTCGTTGCGGGCATCTTTGCGGGCGAGCGGCTGCTGGTGTCGGGCGAATTGGTCTATGTGTTCGCAGACCCTGAGTCACAGACCTCGCGCTCCGTGCCGCCTGCGCTGCGCGCAGTCTTCGAGCACTATGAGGCCGGTGGCGAGGTGGTCGAGCTGCGCACAAGCGACTGGAACACCCTGGGCCGCGACGCCTCGCGCGTGCGCACCGATGTGTTCGTGCGCGAGCAGGGCATACCGGCCGAGCTGGAGGCCGACGCGAACGATGTCTCCGCCGTGCATGCCGTGGTCTACAACCGGCTGGGCATGGCCGTGGGGGCTGGGAGGTTGCTGCGCAAGGCGCCCGGCGTGGGCTGGATCGGCCGCATGGCCGTCGACCATGGATTGCGGGGCGGCGGCATCGGGCGCGCATTGCTCGACGGCCTCGTGGAGGCCGCTCGCGTGCGCGGCGACCGGCAGGTGGTGCTGCACGCGCAGGCCAGCGCCCAGCGCTTCTACGAGCGCGCGGGTTTCAGCGTGCAGGGGGCGCCCTACGAGGAGGCGGGCCTGCCCCACGTTGATATGATGCTATCGTTTGAATAGCTGCTGGTTAGATGCTGTTTGGGTTGGAAGTCTTATTGCTTTCTCAAAAAAGGACTCGTACTTCCATGCCTCAGGGCTGCTCGTGGCCCCCAACACCTATGTACTCACTTAGCCATTCGGTTAGCTTGGCTCACCATGGCTTCTTGTTTGGCAAGTTCGCGGCGGTATACATCCCGTATCTGGAAGAATCCTGCTTTGGAGTTTTCACCTGCAGTTGCAATCGATAGCTGGACTGCAGGGAGCTTGGCGCACTGACGCTGAAGGATGGAAATGTCTATGCCATCGGGAGCGGGTTCACTACAGGCCTTGCCTGCAGCAGCGAAGCCTTCTTCCAGTGACCGTAAATTTCTCATCGCAGCTTCGTAGGCATGGCGCACTTTGATGTGCGGATGTTCAGTCTCATCAAGCTTCGTGTGGAGCATAGAGGCGCTGAGCGCGGACCGGTAGCCTGTGTCTCGAGAGCTTTTCAGTTGCTCAAAGGATTTTTCAATCTTCGCCGTAGTGGCTTCGTATTGAGCTGGGTAGCCATCGAAGTTCTGGTAGGTGCGGGATCCCTTAACTAGATAAGTATTGGCTTCATCGAGAAGACGACCAATTGCTTCAATACGCCGCTGTACAGTCCGTTCCTGTTCCTTGCGTTTCTCCTCAGCCTTCGCTGTTGCTTCGGCTTGCTGGCCTACGCGTCCAAGGGCTGCGACCGTGAGAGCTTCGTCTTCTTCCGTGCCAAGCCGCAGATTGGCACGCATTCCTGATCCAGTGAGTTGCAAACCGCCGGGAACCCTCTTGATAGACACCGGGAGGTTTCCACCTTGGAGTAAGCCGGCTTCAATCTTGGCTACGAGCAGGTCACCATTGGCTGCACCAGACAACGGGGCTTCCATCCGTTGAAGCTTATTGCTCTTGTCCAGCTCAACAAGCTTGAATCGACCCACAACATTGCCCCCTGCGGACTCCACCAGTTGAACAAAGAAGCTTACCTGGGGGCCAGAGGCCACATAAGTGCCGGTAAATCCTGTAGACCAAGCTGCAGGCGCGCTGAGCACTGCCAGAGCAGCCACTGCCGGTTTAAATGGGCGAGCGTCTGTGTATAGGTTCATTTGTCTTTAACCATCTGCCAATGGCATCCAGTTATCAAATCCACGGGTTCCAGGGCTTGCCCCCTGAGCGCGTGAGCAAGCGTACGGTTATTAGCGCTGCAACATAGTCAAAGATTAGATGTCTTCGAGCAGCGTGTAGGGCAGCGGGCCCAGCGTAAGCGGGGCTCCATCTGGCGCACCCACGCGCAGCGCATCGCCGGCCGCAGCGATCTGCAGGCTCACGATGGCGTCCATGCCACCCTCGGGAGCAGCGGCTGCTTGCACCACGGTGCCGCAGGGCTGCTCGGGGTCGTTGGTGTGGAAGACTTCGGCGCCCACGGCGATGGGTGCATCAGCATGGCCCACATAGGCCCGGCGCTTGAGCGTGCCGCGGAACTGGCTGCGTGCCACGACCTCCTGGCCCGGGTAGCAGCCCTTCTTGAAGTTCACGCCGCCCACAGATTCGTAGTTGAGCATTTGTGGCACGAAGGCGTCCACCACGGGTGCCGAGAGGGTGGCGATGCCGCTGCGCACCTCGCTCCAGAGCCACAGCGCGGGATCGAGCGCGGGGCCCTCGGGCGCGGGCGTGCCGGCGGGCGCCACCCACAGCGCGCGGGGCTGGCCATCCGCTGGGTAGAGGTGAACGATGCTGGCGGCGCCGGAATCGGTCTTGGTCCAGGCGGGTAGAGCGCAGTCAGCTACCGTA
>JASLFM010000505.1 GCA_030150585.1 Acidovorax sp. | reverse complement strand
CGGGTCCTCGTCCTCGAAGGTGCCGAAGAGCCGGTCCCACACGATCAGAATGCCGCCGTAGTTCTTGTCGAGGTAGCGGTCGTTCACGGCATGGTGCACGCGGTGGTTGCTGGGGCTGCAGAACCAGCGGTCGAACCAGCCCAGGCGCCCCACCTGCTCGGTGTGCACCCAGAACTGGTAGAGCAGGTCGATGAGCCCCACCACCACGAACACCAGCGGCGGCACGCCCGCGAGCGCCATGGGCACGTAGAACAGCCAGCTCAGCAGCGCATAGGAGCTGGGCTGGCGCAGCGCGGTGCTGAGGTTGTAGTCCTGGCTCTGGTGGTGCACCGCATGCGCGGCCCAGAGCACGCCCACCTCGTGGCCCAGGCGGTGGTTCCAGTAGTAGCAGAAGTCGTAGAACAGCAGCGCGAGCAGCCAGCCCGCGGGGCTGGTCCAGAACGCATCGTTGCGCCACAGCGCCGCATGCTCGGCGATGAGCGTGTACAGGCCGATGCGCAGCAGCGCGGTGAACACGGCGCTGGTCTGGCTCAGCATGCCCAGGCTGATGCTGCTCACCGCATCGGCCAGCCGGTAGGTGTTGCGCCCGCGCGCCCAGCCCACGGCGAATTCGAGCGCGATGAGCAGCAGGAAGACGGGGGTGGCGAGGACGATGATCTGGCTGGGGCTCATGCGCCCGATTGTGGGCCTGCCCCCTGAGGGCGCGGGTGCTGGCGAACCCCTAGCCGGGCGGCTTTTAGAGTGCCACGCCTACGTCAATGCCCCGCGCGCGTCCACGCGGATGATGCGTTCCACCACGCCATGCGCCAGTCCGCCGCGCACGCCGATCATGAAGTCGTGCAGGTTCACCGTGGGGTCGCAGTGGCCGGGGACGAGCCACAGCATGCGGCCCAGCGCGGGCAGGCGGGCCTTGGGGCCATCGGGGTAGAGGATGCCGTGCTCGTCGCCGCCATTGGCGTAGCGCAGCGCGCGCTCGGGCGGCAGGCCATGTACCAGCGGCAGGCCGGAGTCGATCGCGTGGCTCTTGTGGCCTGCGTCGCAGACTGCATGGGTGGCGCGGGCCGAGATCACCTGGGTCTTGACGAACAGCGCGTGTTCGAACGCGGGCTGGGCGCTCTCGCGCTCGTTGCGGGCGTAGTCGGCGTCCATGAACAGGAACGAGCCGGCCTGCAACTCGCCGTAGACGCCGCTGGCGGCCTCGTGCACCAGGGTGCCCGTGCCCCCGCCCGTGACCAGGGGCACGGGCAGGCCCGCGGCTTCGATGAGGGTGCGCGTGGCCTGGGCTGCCGCCACGGCGCCCGCGATGGCTTCGCGGCGCTCGGCCACGCCGCGCAGGTGCTGGGCCCGGCCGTGGTAGGCGTGCAGGCCCGCGAAGCGCAGGCGCGCATGGCGCGCGATGGACTGGGCCAATGCCACGGCCTCGGGGCCGGGCGGCACACCGCAGCGGCCCTGGCCCACGTCGATTTCCACGAACACGTGGATGCCCGCCTCGCTGCCCGCGACGCGCATGGCCTCGGCCAGCCGGGCAATGCCCTCCTCGCTGTCCACGGCGATGGCGAGCCGGCCGCCGCGCGCGGCGAGCTGCGCGGACAGCCGCGCGACGCGCATGAGCTTGGCCGCGGCCAGCACCTCGTTGCTGATGTAGAGGTCGACCACACCCCCTGCGGCCAGGGCTTCGGCTTCGGCCAGCTTCTGCACGCAGTGGCCGCGCGCACCAGCCTTTTCCAGCAGCAGGGCGATTTCGGCGCTTTTGTGCAGCTTGGCGTGCGGGCGCCAGCGGACCTGGTGCTTGTGCGCGAATTCGGCCATGCGCCGGATGTTGCGCTCCATCGCGTCCAGGTCGACAACCAGCGCTGGCGTGTCGATGAGGTCGACGCGCAGCCCGATACTGGCCGCCAGGTGTTCAGGCAGAGGTTTCATCGCGGCTGGCGTTGTCCAGGTGCTGGGTGTCGGCCCAGCCCACGAGGGTCAGGCCTTCGGGGGTCCAGAGCAGGCGGTTGATGGCGGCGTTGGCCAGCTGCCAGGTGCGCGGCGCCTGGATGTCCTGGCGCGTGGCGGCGCGGTAGAGCACGTCGAGCACCCCGCCGTGCGCCACGAGCAGCACCAGGCCGCCCGGGTGCCGGGCCGCCAGGCGGTGCGTGGACTCGGTGACCCGGTCGCGCAGCGTGATGAGCGACTCGCCGCCCTCGGGAGCGTAGGCAGGATCGCGCTGGCGCCAGCGGCGGGCCTGCTCGGGCAGCTCGGCCTCGATCTCGGCGAAGGTGCGGCCCTGGAAATGGCCGAAGCTGCGCTCACGCAGGCCACTGTCGGTGGCCAGGGGCGCACCCGTGGCATCGGCCACGGCCTGGGCGGTGGCGTGCGCGCGGGCCAGGTCGCTGGTGTAGATGGCGGTGATGGGCTCATCGGCCAGCGCGCGGGCGAGCTGGCGGGCCTGCCACAGGCCGGTGTCGTTGAGCGGGATGTCCAGGTGCCCCTGGATGCGGGTGTCGACGTTCCAGGCGGTTTCGCCGTGGCGCACGGCGATGAGGCGGGTGGCTTGCATTGGCGCCATTCTAGAAGCGGGGTGCGGCCCCCGGATGGCGCACGCCAGGCCTGCGGCGGGCGCGCAACATGCCGGTCAGGCCCTGGTCAGCGCACAGGGATTTCGGTGCGGATCTGGCGTGCGCCCGCGGGCGGCTGCGGGAAGCCCGTGAGCGCGGCATCGAACAGCACGCCGAAGATCAGCGCGTCGTTGCTCCACACTTCCTCGTGCGAGGCGGAGGTTTCGTAGACGACCTTCTGGGTCTGGGCGTCGCGCATCACGAGGCTTACGGCGCGGTAGTACAGGGTGGGCGGGCCGTCCATCATCCAGCCCATGCCCATCCCCCGGCGGCCCAAGCCCATGCCCCAGCGGCCATAGCCGCCGTAGTAGGGCCAGTTCTCGGGCAGCGTGGTGCGCGCCTGGGCGCCGATCTGCACGACGAGGCGGCCACCCTGGTCATCGCGCGTGAGGCCGACTTTCTTGAGCGACTGTTCGGCCTGCGCCTCGATGGGCGCGAAGCCGGCGGCCTGCGCCTGCTGCGACGGCAGCAGTTCCAGCCGGTAGGTGGGCGGCGCGGGCAGGGCGGCGAGCTGGGAGTAGCTCTGCACGGTGCTGTCCACGGCACGCAGGCCGGCACAGCCGGCCAGGAGCAGCGCGGCCAGGGCCACGGTGAAGGTGGAGAGCCAGCGCTGTGCCATGGTGTTTCCTTTCGGGCTTAGCCCAGTTGGACCACTTGCACGCCCGGTAGTTGCGGTGCGGCGGCGGAAAATTCCTCGTGGTCGAACGCCTTGTCGCCGTCCTCGTCGGCCACACCCGTGGCCTTGAGATTCTTGAAGTCGTGCAGCGCCGGGTCGAGCAGGTGGGTGGTGACCACGTTCTGCAGCGAGCGGAACATGTTGTCCACGCGGCCGGGGTATTTCTTCTCCCATTCGCGCAGCATGTCGCCGATCATCTGGCGCTGCAGGTTCTCCTGGCTGCCACAGAGGTTGCAGGGGATGATGGGGAAGTTCTGGTACTGCGCCCAGCGCGCCGTGTCCTTCTCGGGCACGTAGGCCAGGGGGCGGATGACGACATGCTTGCCATTGTCGCTCGCGAGCTTCGGCGGCATGGCCTTCATGCGGCCGCCGAAGAACATGTTGAGCAGCAGGGTCTGCACGATGTCGTCGCGGTGGTGGCCCAGGGCGATCTTGGTGCAGCCCAGTTGCTCGGCCACGCTGTAGAGGATGCCCCGGCGCAGGCGGCTGCACAGGCCGCAGGTGGTCTTGCCCTCGGGGATCACGCGCTTGACGATGCTGTAGGTGTCCTGGTTCTCGATGTGGAAGGGCACGCCCAGGCTTTTCAGGTACTCGGGCAGCACGTGCTCGGGAAAGCCGGGCTGCTTCTGGTCCAGGTTCACGGCCACCAGCTCGAAGGGGATGGGGGCGCGCTTTTGCAGCTTGAGCAGGATGTCGAGCAGCGTGTAGCTGTCCTTGCCGCCGGACATGCAGACCATGACCTTGTCGCCGGCCTCGATCATGTTGTAGTCCACGATGGCCTTGCCCACCTCGCGGCACAGGCGCTTTTCGAGCTTGTGGGCTTCGCGTTCGATTTTTGCGGAGGTGGCGGGCGCCGCTTCTTCCGCGCTCCAATCAGGGGTCAGTACTGCACTCATGGGGTTCACCATTGTCCGGTTTCGACGCGAATGGCCACTTCGCAGTCGTCAAAAATTTCCAATTTGGCGATCTTCACGCGCACACCCAGCACGCCGGGCAGCTGCAGGAGCCGGTGGGCCAGCTTGCCGATCAGGCTCTCCAGCAGGTTCACGTGTTCGGCCCTGCACTCGTCGATGATGATCTGGCGCACCTTGCGGTAGTCCAGCACGTGCAGGATGTCGTCGTCGCGCGGGGCCAGGGGCTGGGGGCCGAGGTTCAGCTCCGCGTCCACCTGGATGGGCTGGGGCGCGGTTTTCTCGTGCGAGAGGATGCCCAGGTTGGCGTCGAAGCGCAAACCCGTGAGCGTGAGGATCTGGGTGCCGGCGGTCACGTTCTACATCAATGAAAAGTCGCGCTCGAAGCGCTGCAGGTGCTGGCCGCCGTCCACGAGCAGCGTCGTGCCCGTGATGGAGCGGTTTTCCAGCGCGAATCGCACGGCGCCGGCCACGTCGGAGGGCGTGGACGAGCGCCCGAGCGGCGAGAGTGCGTGCAGCGCGCGGAAGCGCTCCTCGCTCAGCAGGTGGCTCGTGATTGTGAGGCCCGGTGCCACGCCCACCACGCGCACGCGCGGCGCGAGGGCCAGGGCCAGCATGGTGCCTGCCGCCTCGAGCGCGGCCTTGGACAGGGTGTAGCTCAGGAAGTCGGGGTTCTGGTTCCAGAGCTTCTGGTCCAGCAGGTTGACCACCGCGCCCTGCGCGTCGGCCTCGCCCGCGGCGGCGCGCTCACCCAGGTGGGCGTGCAGCGCCTGGGCCAGCAGCACGGGCGCGCCCGCGTTGCTGCGCAGGTGGCGCTCGAGCAGCGCGTAGCCGAAGCTGGCCGCGTCGTCGTGCTCGAACAGCGCGGCGCTGTTGACCACGGCGTCCACGGCGCCGAAATGCTGGGCCACGCGCGGCAGCAGGGCGCGCACCTGGGCCTCGTCGTCGAAATCGGCGTCGAACGCATCGCTCTCGCCCGACAGGCGGGCGCAATCGGCCACGGTTTCGAGCGCATCGGCGCGTGAGCCGCGGTAGTGCACGGCCACCCGCCAGCCCGCCGCGGCGAGCGCGAGCGCAATGTCGCGGCCCAGGCGCCGGGCGGCGCCGGTGACCAGGACGGTGCGGGGATGGGAGGTGTTCATGGGCCAGCGAAAGAAAAAGCGGTTCAGGGACAATGCGCCCAATGACCGCCGGACCCGAAATTTTAACGACCCCCCTGCAAACCCGCATCGCCGAGGCCATTGGCGAGGCGGGCGGCTGGATCGGCTTCGACCGTTTCATGCAGCTCGCGCTCTACGAACCCGGCCTCGGCTACTACGCGAACGCCAGCCCCAAGCTCGGTGCCATGCCCCAGGGCGGAAGCGACTTCGTGACCGCGCCCGAGCTCTCGCCCGTGTTCGGCCAGGTGCTCGCGGCCCAGGTGGCCGAGGCGCTGGAGCGCACGGGCACGCACGAGGTCTGGGAGTTCGGTGCAGGCACCGGGGCGCTGGCCCAGCAGTTGCTCGACACCCTGGGCGATCGCCTGGAGCGCTACACCATCGTCGACCTGTCCGGCAGCCTGCGCGCGCGCCAGCAGGAGCGGCTGGCCGCCTGCGCGCCCCGTGTGCGCTGGGCGGATGCGCTGCCCGAGCGCTTCGAGGGCGTGGTGGTGGGCAACGAGGTGCTTGACGCCATGCCCGTGCAACTGCTCGTGCGCAAGGGTGGTGCGTGGCACGAGCGCGGCGTGGCCTGGACGGGTGCCGCCTTCGCCTGGGAAGATCGCCCCACCGGCCTGCGCCCGCCGGTCGAGGTCGAGGGCCCGCACGACTACCTGACCGAGCTGCACGCCCAGGGCGAGGCCTTCATCCGCACCCTGGGCGACCGGCTCGTGCGCGGCGCGGCCCTGCTCGTGGACTACGGCTTCGGCGAGTCCGAGTACTACCACCCGCAGCGCAGCATGGGCACGGTGATGTGCCACCGCGCGCACCAGGCCGACCCCGACCCCCTGGCCGACGTGGGCGCCAAGGACATCACCGCCCACGTGAACTTCACTGCCATGGCCTTGGCCGCGCAGGAGGCGGGCCTGGAGGTGCTGGGCTACACCACGCAGGCGCATTTCCTCATCAACTGCGGATTGCTATCGAAATTGGAGCTTCTGCCGCAGATGGCGCGGGCGCAGGCGGCCAAATTGATGATGGAGCACGAAATGGGCGAGCTGTTCAAGGTGCTGCTGCTCGCCAAAGGCGAACCCTGGGACGCGCTGGGCTTCGCCAACGGCGACCGCGCGCACCGGCTCTGATGCGCTGCCCATGATCCGCTGGCTCATCGTCATCTTCCTCGCGCTGGTGCTGGTCAGCGGCTTCTCGGCGCTGCTGCAGCGCCTGGGGCTGGGCCGGCTGCCGGGGGACTTCCGCTTCCGGCTGTTCGGGCGCGAGTGGTTCATTCCGCTGGCCAGCTCCGTAGTGCTCAGCCTGGTCGCGGGGTTGATCGCCAAATGGCTGTGACCGGGTTGTGATGGGGCGCGGCGGCCCCATCTGGGCGCTATGACCGAAGCCCTGCACATCGTCTGCCCCCATTGCCACACCACCAACCGCGTCCAGGCCGCGCAGCTCGCCAGCGCGCCCGACTGCGGCAGCTGCCACCGGCCGCTGTTCACGGGCGAGCCGCTCGCGCTCGACGCCGCCAGCTTCGACAAGCACGTGGGGCGCAATCACGTGCCCGTGCTCGTGGACTTCTGGGCGCCCTGGTGCGGCCCGTGCCGGCAGATGGTGCCGGCGTTCGCGCAGGCCGCGCGCGAGCTGGAGCCCGGCCTGCGCCTGGCCAAGCTCGACACCGAGGCGCATCCCGCGATCGCGGCGCGCTTTCAGATCCGCAGCATTCCCACCATGGTCCTGTTCCAGGGCGGGCGCGAGGTGGCGCGCATCTCGGGTGCGCTGGGCGCGGCGGACATCGCGCGCTGGGTGCGCTCGGTGCGGGCCTGAGGGGCGGTTAGCGCCAGCCCAGCGCGCGGTCCAGCGACAGCGGCCCCGCGCCGCGCCCTGCCAGGTAGGCCAGCAGCGTGGCCCACGACAGGTGCGTGGGCCAGGCGTCGGGGTAGACGAAGACCTGGATCACCAGCGTCATGCCCAGCAGCGCGAGCGCCGAGAGCCGTGTGGCCAGCCCCAGCACCAGCAGCAGCGGGAACAGGTGCTCGGCCGTGGCGGCCAGCGGCGCCGCCACTTCGGGTGCGATCCAGGGCAGCCGGTACTCCTCGCGGAACAGCGCGACGGCGCTGTCCGTCACGGTGAACCAGCCTTCGACCTTGGTGCGGCCCGACTGGAAGAAGATGGCCGCAATGGCCAGGCGCGCCGCCAGCGCGAGCAGCGCGTGGGGCGTGAAGGCTTCGAGCCGTTCGGTCCACCTGTGGGTCATGTGGGCCATATGGACCCGGGCGGTGTGCAGCAGGGCGGGCATGGGGGTCTCCTCAAACGGGGGTGGAATCGGGCGCCAGCGCGCCCATGCGCAGCAGTTGCGCGAGCAGGGCGCCCAGGTCGGCGGCAGGGTGGGTGCTCAGCGCGGCCGTGGCCGCCTCGCCCAGCGGCAGGCTGCGCGCGCACTGGTCCAGCAGCATGCAGCCCGCGGCATCCAGCGCGCACCATCCCACGGCGGCCCCAGGCCGTGTGAGCAGTGCGCCCTCGCCCTGCCAGGTCAGCGCCGCACCGAGCGGCAGGGCTTCGCGGTGGCGCTGCCACAGCGTGTAGGCGGGGTGCTCCGCGCACCAGAGCCAGCGCGCCGCGGGGTGGGGGCGCAGGTGCACGCGCCCCAGGGCTTCGGGCGACAGCCCCGCCAGCAGGGCTGGGGTGGCAGCGGGCGCGTCGGCGGCGGCATGGCTTTCGGCCCAGAGCCGGTCGAGCCGCGCCACGTCCGGCAAATAGGGCAGCGCGGCCGTGGGCTCCCAGCGCGCGAGGTGGCCGGCGAAGTCTGCGCCATAGAGCAGCATCCGCGCGTCGGTGGGCGGGTGGCGCTGCACGAAGGCCAGCGCCGCGCCGTCGAAGCAGTCGCCGCCCACCAGCGCGCGCACCGTGGGGTAGTTGGCGCGCAGCGCGTCCAGGCAACCCTGGGCCACGGTGTTGCGGTAGACGGCAAAGCCCGGCTGCGCCGCGAGCCACGGCGGCCGCGGAGCGTCGGTCGTGCGCAGCGCGGCGGCCAGGCCGTCCTGGAAGGCCGTCAGGTGCATGGCATGGTCTCCGGGGAGTGCGCGGCCGCCAGCAGGCCCTGCGCGCGGTCGCGCTCGGCCAGGAGGTCGGCGAGCGGCGGGATCTCGGCGTCGCGCTCGATCAGCGTGGGAATGGCGCGGCCCGCGCGGGCCAGCACCCGCCCATACAGCGCCCACACG
>JASLFM010000472.1 GCA_030150585.1 Acidovorax sp. | reverse complement strand
TTGTTCTTCGGTCAGCTCAAAGTCCATGGTGTCTCTTGGTGGTCGTTGTTCTTGTCGAAGGCGCGGCGGGTGGTGCGGCTAGGGCTTGGCGGGAGAGTCCGGACCCAGCCAGCGCAGGAGACCCTGGCGGCGTGCCTGCGTCTCGGCGGTCAGGCATTCATGGTAAAGCCGGGGGCCCTCGGGCCGCTGCTCTGATGCACGCGTGGCCTGCTTGCAGCGCTGCACGCGCTCGCGTTGCCAGGCCGAATGTTCCTGGCGCAACTGAGGGCGCTCGTGTGCGGCAAGGGCGCGCATCACGTCGCCGTAGAGCACGGCGATGGCGGTGTCGGCCGCCTGGTAGTCGCGCACGGCGCAGGCGTTCGTCTCCTCCACCGTACCGCCGGGGCGGCAGGCGGCTCCGGCCTGGGCCCATGCCCAGGGGCTGGCCGCAGCCGCACCGCACAGCAAGGCCGCGAGGGCCATGGTGCGCAGCGCAGGCCGTGGGCGGCCCCGGTCCATCACTTCAGGCTGATGGTGGTGTTGACGCCGTGGCTGGTGGTGCTGTCGTCGAACCAGCGCTCGGTCACCGTCTTGGTCTGCGTGTAAAACAGCACGACCTGCTTGCCGTAGGGCCCCAGGTCGCCGAGCTTGGAGGCGCGGCTGCCCGTAAACGAGAACAGCGGGACGGGCACGGGGATCGGCACGTTGATGCCCACCTGTCCCACGTCGATCTCTTCCTGGAACTTGCGCGCGGCCGCGCCCGACTGCGTGAACAGGGCCGTGCCGTTGCCGTTAGGGTTGCTGTTGATGAGCTCGATGGCCTCGTCCATGTCGGCAGCGCCCACCACGCACAGCACGGGGCCGAAGATTTCCTGGTCGTAGATGGCCATGCCGGGCTTCACGCTGCTGAAGATCGTGGGGCCCACGAAATTGCCCTTCTCGTAGCCTGGCACGCTGGGGTTGCGGCCGTCGAGCTCGAGCGTGGCGCCATCGGCCACGCCGCGCTCGATCAGGCCCGTCACGCGGTCGCGCGCGGCGCAGCTCACCAGCGGCCCCACGTCCGTGCCCTTTTCGGTGCCGCCGCTGACCTTGAGCGTCTTGGCCTTGGCGATCAGGTCGGGAATCCATTGCTGCGCCTCGCCCACGAGCACCGCCACCGAAACGGCCATGCAACGCTGGCCGGCCGCGCCGAAGGCGGCGCCAGCCAAGGCGTTGAGGGTCTGTTCCTTGTTCGCGTCGGGCAGCACGATGGCGTGGTTCTTCGCGCCCATCATGCACTGCACGCGCTTGCCGTTCAGGCTGGCACGGTTGTAGACATGGGTGCCGACCTTGGTCGAACCCACGAAGCTGATGGCCTTGATGTCAGGGTGGTCGCAGATGGCGTTCACGGCGTCTTCGCCGCCGTGCACCACGTTCAGCACGCCCGGGGGGATGCCGGCTTCGAGCGCCAGCTCGCACAGGCGCATGGTCACCATCGGGTCCTGCTCGGAGGGCTTGAGCACGAAGGTGTTGCCCGTAGCGATGGCCATGGGGAACATCCACAGCGGAATCATGGCCGGGAAGTTGAAGGGCGTGATGCCCGCGCACACGCCCAGGGGCTGCAGCACGGTATAGGTGTCCACGCCGTTGGCCACGTTGTTGGCCAGCTCGCCCAGCTGCAGGTTGCCGATGGCGGAGGCATGCTCCACCACCTCCAGGCCGCGGAACACGTCGCCCTCGGCGTCGGGCAGGGTCTTGCCCTGCTCGGCCGTCAGGATGGCGGCCAGCTCGGACATGTTTTCGCGGATCAGTTGCTGCAGCTTCAGGAAGATGCGGGCGCGGGTGCCGATGGGGGTCTTCTTCCAGGTCTTGAAGGCTTCCTTGGCCGATGCCACTGCGGCGTTGATTTCATCGGGCGTGGCAAAGGGCACGCGCGCCAGCACCTCCTGCGTGGCGGGGTTCACCACGTTGCGCCACTGGGTAGTCTTGGACTCGACGAGCTTGCCGCCGATCAGCAGCTTGACGGTGGGGGCCTGCACGGCCTGGGTGGTGGATGCGTCCATGGTTGTCTCCTTGGAAAGACGAAACAGATCGGGGATGGGAGAGGCGCTGCTTGGCCCTTGGAATCTCTCAACGCGGATGGTAGCTGTGCGAAATTGCTGAATCAATACAGAATGCTGCACCATGTATTTGCAAATTTGCACATCTAAGGCTTGAGGCAACGCATATGGACTGGGACAACCTGCGCTACTTCCTGGAACTGGCGCGCACCGGCACGCTGGCCGGCGCTGCGCGCCGCCTGGGCGTTGAGCACACCACGGTGTCGCGGCGTATCCAGGCCCTGGAGAAGCAGATGGGTGCGGCCCTGTTCGCGCGCGAGGCGGGCGGCCACCGGCTGAGCGAGGCGGGGCGGCAACTGCTGCCCGCCGTGGAGGCCATGGAGTCGGCCGTGCTGGGCGTGGAGCGCGCGGTGCCCGCACCGGGCGGCGGGCCATCGGGCCTGGTGCGCGTGGGGGCCACCGAGGGCTTTGGCACGCTGATCCTCGCGCCGCACCTGGCGCGGCTCACGCACAAGCACCCGCAACTCTCTATCGACCTGCTCGCGCTGCCGCGCATGCTGCACCTGTCGCGGCGCGAAGCCGACATCGTCATTTCGCTCGAGCGGCCCACGCGCGGCTCGGTCATCGTTACCAAGTTGGCCGACTACGTGCTGCATCTCTACGGCCAGCGCGAGTACCTGGCGCGCCGCCCGCTCGTGGCGCAGCGCGAGGACCTGCGCCACCATGCCTTCATCAGCTACGTGGACGACCTGTTGTTCACCAAGGAGCTGCAGTTTCTCGACCAGCTGTACCCGCCCGAGCGCTTTGCCTTCCGCAGCACCAGCATCACGGCCCAGTACGAAGCCACGCGCGCCGGCGCGGGCCTGGCCGTGCTGCCGGCCTTTCTTGCCGACCGCGACCCCGTGCTCGCGCGCGTGCTG
>JASLFM010000463.1 GCA_030150585.1 Acidovorax sp. | reverse complement strand
TTGTGGATCAGCTCGCCCGTGCGGAAGCCCGCGGCGTGGATGGCGCGCGCCATGCGCCAGTAGTCGCGCCGCGTGCCCTCGGGTTCATAGATGGTGCCGGGGCTGGCGAACACGCGCGGCATCTGCGGGCCGAAGCCGTGCGTGGCGAAGCCGCCGAAGGCGCTCTGGGCGCGCTGCTCCTGCTGGCGCTGCAGCAGCTCGTACTTGCGCGTGACGGGCAGGCGCGCGAGCGCCGCGCGGCTGGTGATGGTGGCCGGGTCGATGTCCGCCAGGATGCTGGCGAACGCGGGCGAGGCCGTGCGGGCATGCTGGATCTGCCGGGGCAGCGCAGCCAGCTGGGCGGCCTCGCGTTCGGCGTGGGGGCGGGTTTCCAGGGCGTCGTAGAACTTGCTCATGCCGTGGTCTCCTGTGTGCTTCAGGTTGAGGGCCAAAAAGGCCGCTAGCGCTTACCAGATAAGCGCTGGCAGCTACGAAATCAGGAGTGAATCATTCACCTCAGGCGAGCCAGCGCTTGCGGCGCTTGTAGCTCTTGACGTCCTTGAAGCTCTTGCGCTCGCCACCGCCCACGCCGAGGTAGAACTCCTTCACGTCCTCGTTGTTGGCGAGGTCGGAGGCGCTGCCGTCCATCACGATGCGGCCGCTTTCCATGATGTAGCCGTAGTCCGAGTACTTCAGCGCCATGTTGGTGTTCTGCTCGGCCAGCACGAAGGTGACCTTCTCCTTCTTGTTGAGGTCCTGGACGATGTTGAACACCTCCTCGACGATCTGCGGCGCCAGGCCCATCGAGGGCTCGTCGAGCAGCACGATGCTGGGGTTGGCCATGATGGCGCGGCCGATGGCGCACATCTGCTGCTCTCCGCCCGAGGTATAGGCTGCCTGGCTGGTACGGCGCGTCTTCAGCCGCGGAAAGTAGTTGTAGACCTTCTCGAGGTTGGCTGCGATCTCGGCCTTGCTCGTGCGCGTGTACGAGCCTGTCATGAGGTTTTCCTCGATGGTCAGGTGGGCGAAGCAGTGGCGCCCCTCCATGACCTGCACGACGCCGCGCTTGACGAGTTCGGCTGGCGAAAGGTTCTCGATGCGCTCGCCGCGCAGCTCGATGGAGCCCTTGGTCACCTCGCCGCGCTCGCCCTTGAGCAGGTTGGAGATCGCGCGCAGCGTGGTGGTCTTGCCCGCGCCGTTGCCACCGAGGATGGCCACGATGCCGCCTTCGGGCACCGCAAGCGACACCCCCTTGAGCACGAGGATCACATGGTTGTAGATGACCTCGATGCCGTTGACGTTCAGAACGATGTTTTTGGAGTCCATAGGGTTACTCTTCTCGTGCCAATCGGGAGGGCTGCGGCGCAGCCCTTTCGGCTGGCGGCTCCCGCGGGAGCCGCGCCCGCCCGGGCGAGGGGCGGGCGTTGCGGGATCAGGATTGGCAGTCCGAGGTTTCGCGGCGCTGCATCTTCTTGTCGGCCAGGTACTTGTCCGCGCCGGCCTTGACCATCGGCTTGAGGATCTGCTCGTCGGCCTGGTACCAGTCGGAGGAGAAGTCCCACTTCTTGCCATCCCACGTGTGCACGCGGGCCCAGGTGGAGCCCATGTGGTCGGCGCAGCTCGTGGAGAGCGGGCGCATCAGGCCCGAGAAGCCCAGCGCGTCCAGCTTCTTCTGGTCGAGCGCCAGGTTCTCCATGCCCCAGCGCACCTGCTCGCCGGTCATGACCTTGCCCTTGCCGAAGCGCTCCTGCGCGCGGCGCACGGCTTCGACGGCCAGCATCTGGATGATCACGCCGCGCGTGTAGAGCACCGAGCCGACCTCATCCTTGGGACCCGTTCCCTGGTTGGCGCCATGCACGTGCTTGAGGATGTCCTGGATGACCTTGCTCTGCGTGCCGTAGCCGTTGAGCGCCAGCGCGTGGTAGCCCTTGGCGCCTTCGCCCACGTCGCGCACGTCGGGCTCGGCACCGGCCCACCACACGCCGTACATCTTGTCGCGCGGGAAGCCCGTGGCCTGGGCTTCCTTGAGGGCCGTGGAGTTCATCACGCCCCAGCCCCACAGCAGCACATAGTCGGGGCGGCTCTGGCGCACCTGCAGCCAGGTGGCCTTCTGCTCCACGCCGGGTGCCGTCACGGGCAGCATCTGCAGCTCGAAGCCGTGCATCTTCGCGCGCTCCTGCAGCAGCGGGATCGGCTCCTTGCCAAAGGGGCTGTCGTGGTAGACCAGCGCGATCTTCTTGCCCTTGAGCTTGTCCAGGCCGCCAGCGTTCTTGCCGATGTGCTGGATCAGGATGTCGGCGCCGGTCCAGTAGCTGCCCATGTAGGGGAAATTCCACTTGAACGCCATGCCGTCCTGCGCCACCGACAGGCCGTAGCCCAGCGTCATCAGCGGGATCTTGTCGACGGGGGCTTTCTCGGTCAGCGCGAAGGTGATGCCAGTGGCCTGCGGGTCGAACAGCGACACGCCCGGGCGGCTCTTGAGGCGCTCGTAGCACTCCACGCCGCGGTCGGTGGCGTAGCCCGTCTCGCACTCCTCGAACGTGAGCTTCACGCCGTTGATGCCACCGTCGCGCGCGTTGATGAGCTTGATGTAGTCCTGCTTGCCATTGGCCCATGGCACGCCGTTGGGCGCATAGGGGCCCGTGCGGTACGACAGCAGCGGGAAGAACTGCTCCTTGGCCTGCGCAAAGGCGCTGGTGGCCACCGACGAGGCCCCCGCGGCCACCACGGCAGCGGCGATCACGATTTTCGAAAGCTTCATGGTTGTCTCCTTGTGGATGGGTAATGGGCGAAGCACACGGGAAAAGGGGCAGTGCGGCTGCATCAGTGCGGGAAGGGCCACAGGCGCAGCTTCTGCTTGGCGGTGGACCAGAGCTTGGCCAGGCCATGCGGCTCGACGATCAGGAACCAGACGATCAGCGCGCCGAAAATCATGAGCTCGGCATGCGAGACCCCGGCCGTGGAGATCTCGATGCCGAACAGGCCCAGCAGGGCCGGCAGGAACTGGTTGAGGAAGATGGGCAGCACCACGATGAAGGCGGCGCCGAAGAAGCCGCCCATGATCGATCCCAGGCCGCCGATGATCACCATGAACAGCAGGCGGAACGAAACTTCCACCGAGAACGCGGCGGGCTCCCATGAGCCAAGGTGCACGAAGGCCCACAGCGCGCCAGCCATGCCGACGATGAACGAGCTCACGGCGAAGGCGCTGAGCTTGGCGTACATGGGGCGGATACCGATGACGGCGGCGGCCACGTCCATGTCGCGGATCGCCATCCACTCGCGCCCGATCGCGCCGCGCACGAGGTTCTTGGCCAGCAGCGCCACGACCACGAGCAAGGCCAGGCAGAACAGGTACTTGCTCATGGCGCTCTCGATGGGCATGCCCAGCACCTGCAGGTTGTTCACCGACACCGAGCCTGAGTCGGAGTTGTTCGTGAACCACTTGATGCGCAGGAACATCCAGTCGCTGAAGAACTGCGCGGCCAGCGTGGCCACGGCCAGGTACAGGCCCTTCACGCGCAGGCTGGGCAGGCCGAACAGGATGCCGAAGAAGGTGGCGCACAGCCCGCCCAGGACCAGCGCGGGAATCAGCGGCATGCCCGGAAAGCGCACGAAGAAGTTGTAGGCCCCGTAGGCGCCCACGGCCATGAAGGCACCCGAGCCCAGCGAGATCTGGCCGCAGTAGCCCACGAGGATGTTCACCCCCAGGGCCGCCATCGACATGATGACGAGCGGAATCAGGATGGCGCGGTAGAAGTAGTCGGTGGCCAGCATGGGCACCACCAGGAAGGCCGCGGCCAGCAGCACCAGGATGGCGATGCGGTCCTGCGCGATCGGGAAGATCTGCTGGTCGGCGCGGTAGCTGGTCTTGAACTGGCCGTTTTCTCTGTAGAACATGGTCGGTTCCTCCGTTTACACGCGATCGATGATCTTCTCGCCGAACAGGCCTTGCGGCCGGAACAGCAGGAATACGAGTGCCAGCACGTAGGCGAACCAGATCTCGATGCCTCCGCCCACGAATGGCCCCAGATAGACCTCGGAGAGCTTCTCGCCCACGCCGATGATGAGCCCGCCGATGATGGCGCCGGGCACCGAGGTGAGGCCGCCCAGGATCACCACCGGCAGCGCGCGCAGCGCCACCGTGGTCAGCGAGAACTGCACGCCGAGCTTGGAGCCCCAGATCATCCCAGCCACGAGGGCCACGACGCCGGCCACACACCAGACGATGACCCAGATATGGTTCAGCGGGATGCCGATGGACTGGGCCGCCTGGTGGTCGTCGGCCACGGCGCGCAGCGCACGGCCCGTGCCGGTCTTCTGGAAGAACAGCGACAGCAGCACCACGAGCACGGCGGCGATGGCCGCAGCGATCACGTCTTCCTTGTTCACGAGCACGCCGCCCTGGAATACCGATTCGAGCAGGAACACAGGGTCCTTGGGCATGCCCACGTCGATCTTGTAGATGTCGCTGCCGAACAGGGTCTGGCCCAGGCCCTCCATGAAATAGGTGATGCCCAGCGTCGCCATGAGCAACGTGGCGCCCTCCTGGTTCACGAGGTGGCGCAGCACGAGCTTCTCGATGAGCCAGGCGCACACGAACATCACCGCGCCCGCGATGAGGAAGGCCGCGAGGTTGGCCACCACCATGTTCTCGATGCCGGTCCACTTCGGGATCCATTCCGAGAACCGCGCCATCGCGAGGGCCGCGAACAGCACCATCGCGCCCTGCGCGAAGTTGAAGACGCCGGAGGCCTTGAAGATCAGCACGAAGCCGAGCGCGACCAGCGAATACAGCATGCCGGCCATCAGGCCGCCGATCAGGGTTTCGAGAAAGAATGCCATTTGTGCTTGACTCCGCTGTTGGACCTGTTCTCAGTGGCTCGTGCCCAGGTAGGCGCGGATCACGTCCTCGTTGTTGCGCACTTCGTCGGGGGCGCCGTCGCCGATCTTCTTGCCGTAGTCCAGCACCACCACGCGGTCGCTGATGTCCATCACCACGCCCATGTCGTGCTCGATGAGCACGATGGTGGTGCCGAACTCGTCGTTCACATCGAGGATGAAGCGGCACATGTCCTGCTTTTCCTCCACGTTCATGCCGGCCATGGGCTCGTCGAGCAGCAGTACCTGCGGCTCCATCGCCAGCGCCCGGCCCAGGTCCACGCGCTTTTGCAGGCCGTAGGGCAACTGGCCCACGGGTGTCTTGCGGTAGGCCTGGATCTCGAGAAAGTCGATGATGTGCTCCACGAACTCGCGGTGGCGGATCTCCTCGCGCTCGGCCGGGCCGATGCGCAGCGCCTGCATCAGCAGGTTGCTTTTGATCTTGAGGTTGCGGCCCGACATGATGTTGTCGATCACACTCATGCCCTTGAACAGCGCAAGGTTCTGGAAGGTGCGCGCCACGCCCATCTCGGCCACCTGACGGCTGTTCATGTGGCTGAAGGTCTTGCCGCGGAAGGTGATCGAGCCTTCGGTGGGCGTGTACACGCCGTTGATGCAGTTGAGCATCGAGCTCTTGCCCGCGCCGTTGGGCCCGATGATGGAGCGGATCTCGTGCTCGCGCACGTTGAACGAGATGTCGGTCAGCGCCTTCACGCCGCCGAAGCGCAGGCTGATGTTCTGGATGTCGAGGATGACGTCGCCGATTTTTTTCTGTGCCATGTCGCCTCCTTCGTCAAGCCGCTGCAGGGTAGAGCTTCGCGTCCACGATCTTCAGCGTGGCGCTCACGCTGCCGCTGCGGCCGTCCTCGAATTTCACCTGCGTCTCGATGTACTGCTCGGTCTTGCCCGCATACAGCGCATCCACCAGCACGCCGTACTTCTGCGCGATGAATCCGCGGCGCACCTTGCGCGTGCGCGTGAGCTCGTCGTCATCGGGATCAAGCTCCTTGTGCAGCACGAGGAAGCGCGCCACCTGCGTGTCGGCCATGCCGGCCTCGCTGGCCAGGTCGGCATTGACCTGCGCGACGCACTGGGCGATGAGCTCCAGCACCGTGGCCTTGGAGGCCAGGTCCACATAGCCGCCATAGGGCAGGCCCTGGCGCTCGGCCCAGTTGCCCACGGCCTCGAAATCGATGTTGATGAAGGCGCAGACCTGGTCGCGCTCATGGCCGAAGCACACGGCCTCCTTGATGTGCGGGAAGAACTTGAGCTTGTTCTCGATGTAGTTGGGCGCGAACATGGCGCCCTTGGTGGTCTTGCCCACGTCCTTGGCGCGGTCGATGATGCGCAGCTGGCCGTCGGCGTCGAGCACCCCCGCGTCGCCCGTGTGGAACCAGCCCTCGGCGTCGATCACCTCGGCCGTGGCGTCGGGGCGCTTGTAGTACTCCTTGAGCACCGAAACGCCCTTGACCAGCACCTCGCCGCTGTCGGCGATCTTGAGCTCGATGCCGGGCGCGGCCTGGCCCACGCACTGCAGCTTGACCTGGCCGTCACGCTGCAGGCACACATAGGCGCAGGTTTCGGTCTGGCCGTAGAACTGCTTGAGGTTGATGCCGATGGAGCGGAAGAAGCGGAACAGGTCCGGCCCGATGGCGGCGCCTGCAGTGTAGGCCACGCGGATGCGCGACAGGCCCATGGCGTTGCGCAGCGGTCCGTAGATGGCCATGTCGCCCAACTGGTACTTGAGGCGGTCGAGCAGGCCCACGGGCTTGCCGTCGAGGATGTCGGAGCCCACGCGGCGCGCGAGCTGCATGCATTTCTCGTAGAGCCAGCGCTTGATGGGCGCCGCGTCTTCCATGCGGATGGAGATCGAAGTCAGCATCCCCTCGAACACGCGCGGTGGCGCGAAGTAATAGCTCGGGCCGATCTCGCGCAAGTCGATGCTCACCGTGCTGGCCGACTCGGGGCAGTTGATGGTGTAGCCCGCCACCATCCACTGCGCGAGCGAGAACAGGTGGTCGCCCACCCAGGCGGGGGGCAGGTAGGAGATGATGCTGTCGCTGGGGCCGAGCTTGTCCACCTCGGCCGCGCCCTGGGCGGCGCCGATGAAGCTCGCGTGCGTCTGGCACACGCCCTTGGGCTTGCCCGTGGTGCCCGAGGTGTAGAGGATGACCGAGACGTCCTGCGGCCGCACGGCCGCCACCATGGCGTCCCATGAGCCGGGGTGGGCCTGGTCCCAGGCCTCGCCCTGGGCCATGAGCTGCTCCACGCTGACAAGGCCCGGCTGGTCGTAGTTGCGCAGGCCGCGCGGGTCGTCGTAGATGATGTGCTGGATGCGGCCGGGCAGGGTCTCACGCACTTCGAGCAGCTTGTCCACCTGCTCCTGGTTCTCGGCAAACGCGAAGGCGATCTCGGCGTCCTCCATCACGAAGCCCATCTCGGCAGCCACGGCGTCCTGGTACAGCGGCACGGGCACGGCGCCCAGCGCCTGTGCGGCCAGGAAGCCCATGTAGAGGTGGGGGCGGTTGTCGCTGATCAGCGCCAGGTTCTGGCCGCGCTGCAGGCCGAGTGCCGCGAGCCCGCAGGCCATGTGGCGCACGGTGCGGCAGGCCTCCCGCCAGCTCCAGGTTTGCCAGATGCCGTACTCCTTTTCGCGCAGCGCCGGCGCATCGGGGCGCTCGGCGGCATGCTTGAGCAGCAGATGCGGGAACGTGGTGCTCATTGACGTTTCCTGTGGTTCGAAGATCGGGCTGGGCCGGCGTGCGCTAGGCATGCAGGCCGCGTCATTTGCAACGAATGGTAGGAACGGCTTTGACGTCATTCTGTCTTTGCGACGACAATCTAGGGGAAACTCCTCATCGGGTTAACCTGCGCGGCTCAGCGCACGAAGCGGCCGTCGCGCCCCACCAGGGTCAGCTCCACGAAGCGCGACGCATTGCGGCCGGGTTCGGTGGCGCTGATCTCGAAGCCACCCAGGTCGAATTTACGGAGGCTCCAGGTTGCGTCGATGAAGGCCGTGCGCGTGGGGTTGCGTCCCGCGCGCTGCAGCGCCTCGCAGCACACCCGCGCGTTGATGTAGCCCTCGAGTGCGAGGTGCGAGGGCTCGCCCTTCGCGCCACTGGCCTTCCAGGCCTGCAGGAATTCGCGCACCACGGGCACCACGGCATTCGTGGGCAGCGGCACCACCTGGGTGATGGCCATGCCGGTGGCGTCGACCCCCAGCGCGCGCACGGTGGCGGCCGTGCCCATGACCGACAGCGCATAGAGCGTGGTGCCTCGCCGCAGCGCGCGGAAGGCTTTCACGAAGGCGAGCGTGGGCTTGCCCGCCAGGCCCACGATCACGGCCTCGGGTTGGGCTTGCGCAAGCTTGGCCGCAGCGGCGCCGGCGTCGTTCGCGCTGTTCTCCACGGTGACCGATGTGCCCTCGGCGAGCTGCAGCCTGGCCATGGAGCGCTGGGCGGCCGTGAAGACTTCCTTGCCGAAGGCGTTGGCCTGGTAGACGATGCCGATGCGCTGGATGCCGATCGTGGCCAGGTGCTGCACCAGCTTCTCGGCCTCTTCGGCGTAGCTTGCACGGATGTTGAACACGCTGCGCTGCGGCACGCGGCTGAGCAGCGCGCCCGTGAACGGTGCGAAGAACGGAATCCCCGATTCGAGCACCTGCGGCAGCATGGCCTCGATGTTGGGCGTGCCCATGCAGTTGAACAGCGCGAAAGTGTCGCGGTCTGCCAGGAATTGCTGGACGTTCGCCAGGGACCGCGGCACCTCGTAGGCGTCGTCTAGCGTCTGCAGCGCGATGCTGCGGCCGTGGATGCCGCCGCGCGCATTCACTGCCGCGAAGGCGGCCTGCGCGCCCTGGTGCATGGCCGAGCCGAGCTCGCCCAGCGGCCCCGTGAGGTCGGTGGACTGTCCGAGCTTGAGCGTGGCGTCCTGCGCGCGGGCCGCGCCGGGGCGCAGCCAGGGCAGGGCGACAGCGCTGGCGAGCAGCGCGCGGCGGTGCAGGCGGGGGGCGGTACGGGGCATGGAAAGGTCTCCTCGGTCATCGGCGAAGGCGCCGATCTTGGGATGCCAATTGCCAAAAATCTGTCTTTGTGACGACAATCTTCGTCGTGGTATTCCCGTAAAGTGGCCGTGCCGCGCACGGGTGCGCGGCCTTCCGGAACCGATGAGCCAAGACCTCTCGCTGCACCAGCGCCGCCGCCCGCCCAGGGCGGATGAACTCGACGGCATTCCCTGGCTGGGCTTGCTCCAGCCGGAGGCGCGCGAGCGCGCCGTAGCGGCCCTGGTCGTGGGCGACGCCAAGGCGGGCGACTACGTGTGCCGCATCGGCCGCCCCGTTACCTACTGGTTCGGTGTGATCGAAGGCCTGCTCAAGATGAGCGCCGACAATGCCCAGGGCCTCACGATGACTTTCACGGGCGTGCCGCCCGGAGGCTGGTTCGGCGAGGGCACGGCCGTCAAGCGCGAGCCCTACCGCTACAACATCCAGGCGCTGCGCAAGAGCGTGGTGGCGGGCTTGCCGATCGACACCTTCCACTGGCTGCTGGACCACTCCATCGCCTTCAACCGCTTCGTGATGGACCAGCTCAACGAGCGCCTGGGCCAGTTCATCGCGGCGCGCGAGATCGACCGACTCAACAGCCCCGACGTACGTGTGGCGCGCAGCCTGGCGGCGCTGTTCAACCCCGTGCTCTACCCCGGCGTGGGCGAGGTGCTGCGCATCACCCAGCAGGAGCTGGCCTACCTTGTGGGCCTGTCGCGCCAGCGCGTGAACGAGGCGCTGGCCGCGCTGCAGGCGCAGGGGGTGATCCGGATCGAGTACGGCGGCGTGCGCGTGCTGGAGCTGGAGGCCCTGCGCGGCACCGCGCTACGGGGCTGAGCTCAGCCCAGGCGCAGTGGGCGCGCGGGCTGCGCCAGCGCGGCGGGTGGCTCCCAGTCCCGCGCGCCGCCCTCGGCTTCGCGCGTGAGGCGGAAGGCGTGCACCATCTGGGCCAGCTTGCCGGCCTGGTCCTTGAGGCTGTCGGCCGCGGCGGCGCTTTCCTCGACCAGCGCGGCGTTCTGCTGCGTAACATCGTCGAGCGTGCCCACCGCCTCGCTCACCTGCGTGATGCGCTGGCTCTGCTCGCGGCTCGCGGCAGTGATCTCGCCCATGATGCTGGAGACGCGCTGCACGGACTGCACGAGCTCCTCGATGGCCTGCCCCGCATGCTGCACCTGGTTGCTGCCCTCCTGCACCTGCCCGACGCTCGCGCCGATCAAGGCCTTGATCTCGTGCGCGGCCTGCGCTGCGCGGCCCGCGAGGCTGCGCACCTCGCCCGCCACCACGGCGAAGCCCCGGCCCTGCTCGCCCGCGCGCGCGGCCTCCACCGCCGCGTTCAGCGCGAGGATGTTGGTCTGGAATGCGATGCCGTCGATCACGCCGATGATGTCGGCAATCTTGCGCGAGCTCGCGCTGATGCCCTCCATGGTGCTCACCACGCGGGCCACGACTTCGCCTCCCCGCGACGCGGCGTCCGATGCGCCGGCCGCGAGCGTATTGGCCTGCTGCGCCGCGTCGGCGCTCTGGCCCACGGTGCCCGTGAGCTCGGCCAGTGCGCTGGCTGCCTGCTGCAGGCTGTGCGAGGTGTGCTCGGTGCGCTGGCTCAGGTCCACGTTGCCCGAGGCCACTTCGGAACTCGCCACCAGGATCGAGTCCGCGGCCTGCGCGATGCCGCCCACCAGTGCGTGCAGGCGGCTTTGCATGGCGGCGATGGCTTCGAGCAGGCGGCCGGTTTCGTCGTGGATGCGTACTTCCACCTGCGACGTGAGGTCGCCGCGCGCGATGCGCTCGGCCACCACCACGGCACGGCCGATCGGCGCGGTGATGCTGCGCGTGGTGCGCCAGGCGATCAGCACGCCCAGGGCCACGCCGAGCGCGACGAGCACGCCCATGATGGCGCGCAGCCGGGCCTGCATGGCGTCGGCCGCGGCCGTGGCGCCGGCGTTGAGGCGGTCCTGCAGCGCCACGAGTTCGAGCAGCGTGCCGCGCCAGCGCGCCTCCTCGGGCGCCACGCGGGTCATGAGCGACAGCGTGGCGTCCACGGTGTCGCCGTCCACGGCGGACTTCAGCGCCGCGTCGAGCTGGGGCAGCGTCTTCTGCGCCAGCGCGCGGACATCCGCGAGCAGGCGCGACTCCTCGTCGGTGGCGCCCTGCTGGAGCAGGGCCGCGAGCTGTTCTTCCTCGCGCCGGTACTTGGCCACCGTTTGCTGCGTTTGCTGCACCTGCTCGGCGGAGCGCTTGGCGTCGATGTCGTTGAGCATCGTGGCCGAGCGGCTGGCGAGGCCGATGGCGCTCATGCTCTCCAGCATGCTGTTGACGAGCCGGGTCTTGTCCGCGCCCGCGCCGGTGACCTGCTGCATTTGCGCATGGATCGACTGCACGGCGTAGAGCCCTGCGCCCGCGATGGCCAGCACCAGAACGATCATGCTGGCGAAGCCCAGGCCCAGGCGGCGGGAGATCGAGAGCGAACGGAGAGAAGATGCAGTAGGGGCCATGGGTCTTCCGGCGAACGAGGGACGAAGGGCGGCTGGCGGGCAGTGTAGGCAGGATCACCGCGCACGTGGATGAACAATGCGGATAGCTTCATGCGCTAACGGCATGAAACCATTGTTACAAAAGCCTTGGCAAAAGCAGGGGTTTTCTGGACGCCAGAAGGAGGTCTGCATCTAGCGAAAGCATAGCAAATGCCCTTAAATTCTTCGCTATTTGCTATCTTTTATGAAGCGATAGGCGGAGGGCGGTCAGAGGCTTGTTTGTTACAAATGAGGGCGCCTGCGGTGGCAGGGCGGCCCCAGGGCCATGCGGGACAATCACTGCTTTACCGCGCCCGCCCGCCATGCCCTCCGCCAAGCCGCCTGCACCGTCCTCCACCCGCCTGACACTGCGCCGCCCGCCCGCTCCCGTGCAGGCTCCTGTCCGCGCGCTGCCCGCCAAGGCTGCGCCCGCAGCGGCGCCCGCGGCCACGGTGCGCCTCAACAAGCGCATGGCCGACCTGGGGTTGTGCTCGCGGCGCGAGGCCGACGACTGGATCGCGCGCGGCTGGGTGCGCGTCAATGGCCAGGTGGCCACCATGGGGCTGCAGGTGGGGGCCGCCGACCGCATCGAGGTGGACCGCCAGGCCCAGGGCCAGCAACAGCAGCAGGTCACCATCCTGCTGCACAAGCCCGTGGGCTACGTGAGCGGCCAGGCCGAGGATGGCCACACGCCCGCGGTAGCGCTCATCAACCCGCGTACGCACTGGAAGGGCGATGCGGGCCGGCTGCGCTTCTCGCCCGCGCAGCTGCGCGGCCTGGCGCCCTGCGGCCGGCTCGACATCGACTCGGTGGGCCTGCTCGTGCTCACGCAGGATGGGCGTGTGGCGCGCCAGCTCATCGGCGAAGACTCCACCGTGGACAAGGAGTACCTCGTGCGCGTGCAGTATGGCGACGTGGCCGTGAACGTGCAGGCGGCCTTTCCGGCGGCGCAGCTCGCGCGGCTGCGCCATGGCCTGTCGCTCGACGGGCAGGCGCTCAAGCCCGCGCAGGTGGATTGGCAGAACCCCGAGCAGCTGCGCTTCGTTCTCACCGAAGGCAAGAAGCGCCAGATCCGCCGCATGTGCGAACTCGTGGGCCTCAAGGTGGTGGGCTTGAAGCGCATCCGCATCGGCCGCGTGGCGCTGGGCCACCTGCCGCAGGGGCAGTGGCGCTACCTGGGGCCGCACGAGCGCTTCTGACCGCGCGGCCCCCTGGGGCCGCGCGCAGGCCTACGAGCAGGCCTTGTTGTGCGAGGCGTGCATGCCCTTGGCCTTGGCGTCGGCCTCGGTCATGTACTCGCCCTTCTTGGTCTTGCCGTAGTAGCGGTCGCCCATGCAGTGGTAGACCTTGGTCTCGTCGTTGGCCCAGACCTTGCCGGCGCCGCCGCCCGGGGCTGCCGTCTTGGCCGGTGCCGGCATGGCGGCGTCCTTGGCGGCGTCCTTGGCTGCGGGGGGCGTCGCTGGTGCAGCCGGTGCTGCGGCGGCCGGTGCCGCAGCGGCGGGGGCTGCCGCGGCCTTGCCGTACCAGGTCTTGATGCCCTTGTGGCCCTTGCAGGCGCCCTGCTTGGTGTCGGGCGAGGCATAGCTGCCGTCCTTGCACTGCACGGTGGTGCCGGCGGGCGCGTCGGCCGGCGGGGTCTGGGCGGTGGCCGAAAGGGCGCCGCACAGGCCGATGGCGGCGATCAGGGCAGAGAGGGGCAAGCGCATGGTACGGACTCCTCGAGTGGATGAAGGAGCCCCATGCTGGGCCGCGAACCTTAGGCGAATCTGACCAAATGCAGTCACTTC
>JASLFM010000450.1 GCA_030150585.1 Acidovorax sp. | reverse complement strand
AGGCTTCCGACTTCAGGCCTGCGTTCACCACAACGAAGTTGTGCTCGACGCGCACCACTTCAGCGGTGATGACCTCGCCGGGACGCATTTCGGTGCGTTGCAGCGATTCTTCAAACAGGGCGGCAAAAGATTCAGACATGTTTTTCCTTGCTCGCAGGAACAGGTTTCCGGACGCACCATTGCGACCGTTTCTATGGCTGCCTGCGGAGGGTGTTTGCGGCCATGAAGGCCACGGGGTTGAGGTTGATAAGCCACGCCACCGATGCGCCTGTTGCGGCGCGGCAGGGGCGGCGTGGGCCCGGTTAACCCTGCGCGCTGGACGCGAAGGGCTGTCGCTCTTGCCACCAAGCAACCACCTGGTCGACGGCCTCGTCGATCGTCAGCAGGGAGTTGTCCAGCACCAGAGCATCCTGTGCGGGCTTCAAGGGGGCGACGGCGCGGGACTGGTCCCGCTGGTCGCGCGCCTCGAGGTCTGCACGCAGGTCGTCAATATTAGCTGAAATTCCCTTTGAAATCAATTGTTTATACCGGCGCTCGGCGCGGCAGGCGCTGCTGGCCGTGAGGTAGACCTTGAGCGGAGCCTCGGGGAAGATCACCGTGCCCATGTCGCGCCCGTCGGCCACCAGGCCTGGCAGCCGCCGAAAGCCGTGCTGCAGCGCCACCAGAGCCTGGCGCACCGCGGGCAGGGCCGAGACGCGCGATGCGTTCATGCCGGCCTCTTCGGTGCGCAGGGCGTCGCCCACATCCTGACCGTCCAGCCAGGTGCGGCCATCGTCAAAGCGGATGGGGAGGGCGCGTGCCAAGGTGGCGATGGCTTCCTCCTGCTCCGGGCCGATGGCCAGGCCCGCCTGGACGGCCGCCAGGGCCGTGGCGCGGTAGAGCACGCCCGAGTCGAGCAGGCCGTAGCCCAGCCGCTCGGCCACGGCGGCGGCCAGCGTACCCTTGCCCGAGGCCGTGGGGCCATCGATGCAGAGCACGGGGATGTGGGGCATGGCCGCCCGCGCGACAGAAAACAGCGCCTCGAAGTAGTCCGGGAAGGTCTTGGCCACGCACTTCGGGTCTTCGATGCGCACGGGCAGGTGCGCAGGGTTGAAGGCCGCGAGCGAGAAGCACATGGCGACGCGGTGATCGTCGTAGGTGTGGATGCTGGCGGCGCGCCAGCCATCGGGGGCAGGCGGGGTGACGCGCAAGTAGTCCGCGCCTTCCTCCACCGCAGCGCCCAGCTTGCGCAGCTCGATGGCCATGGCGGCCAGCCGGTCGGTCTCCTTCACGCGCCAGCTCGCGATATTGCGCAGCACCGTGGTGCCGCTGGCATAGAGTGCCATCACCGCCAGCGTCATGGCTGCGTCGGGGATGTGGTTGCAGTCGAGGTCGATGGCCTGGAGCGGCCAGGCGCCGCGCGCAATGTGCAGCCAGTTGGGGCCGCCCGTGATCTTGGCGCCCATGGCGCGAGCGGCCTCGACGAAGTGGATGTCACCCTGGATCGAGTCGAGCCCCACGCCGAGAATTTTGATGCCGTTTTGGCCGGCAGGCGAGGCTGCCAGAGCACCAAGTGCTATGAAATAGCTAGCGGAAGAGGCGTCCGCCTCCACGTGGATGCTGCCCGGCGACTGGTATCGGCTGCCTGCGGGAATGGTGAAGCGCTGCCAGTGGTCGTGCGCCACGCGGATGCCGAAGCGCGCCAGCAGCTCCAGCGTGATGTGGATATAGGGTTTGGAGATCAGCTCGCCCACCACCTCGATGACCACGTCCTGCGTGCGCGCCACCAGAGGCAGCGCCATGAGCAGTGCTGTCAGGAACTGGCTGGACACGTCGCCGCGCACGCGGATGGGGGCCTGCAGCGCGAGCGGCGGCACGCCCTCGCCGTGCGCGATGCGCAGCGGCGGAAAGCCTTCGTTGCCCAGGTAGTCGATATGGCAGCCGAGCTGGCGCAGCGCATCCACAAGGTCTCCAATGGGCCGCTCGTGCATGCGCGGCACGCCCGAGAGCTCGAATGCGCCGCCCAGCAGCGTCAGCGCCGCTGTGAGCGGACGCATAGCCGTGCCCGCATTGCCCAGGAACAGCTTGGCGGATTGGGGCGGGGTGCTGCCCAGCCCGGTGATGCGCACCGTGCTGCCGCCAGTTTCGTCGACGGTGCAGCCGATGGCGCGCAGCGCGTCGAGCATCACGCGCGTGTCGTCCGAGGCGAGCAGGTCGTGCACCTCGGTCGTGCCTTCGCTCAGGGCAGCGAGCAGCAGCACGCGGTTGGAGATGCTCTTGGAGCCGGGCAGGCGGACTTCGCCCCCCGCGGCTTCGAGTGGAGGCAGGTCGAGAAAGGCGGTGCGGTACATCGGGCGGGGGGTCAGGTCTTGGTGCGTTGCGCGCCCATGCGCCAGTGCGCGCGGGTTTCGCTGGCCAGGGTGATCATGTCCTCGAGCGGCTGGTCGCTCTCGGCCTGCATGGCTTGCTCGAAGGCGTGCAGCGCCTGCTGGAACTGGCGGGACTGGGTCAGCACCTCGTCGCGGTTGGCGCGCAGGATGTCGCGCCACATCTTGGGGTCGCTCGCGGCGATGCGCGTGAAGTCGCGAAAGCCCGGGCCGGCCAGGGAGAGGAAGTGGTCGGCATGCTCCTGGCCCGTGATGCCATGGATCAGCGCAAAAGCAAGCAGGTGGGGCAGGTGGCTCACGGCGGCGAAGGCCGCGTCGTGCGCCTCGGGGGCCATGCTGGTGACACGGCAGCCGAGCTGCGTCCACACCTCCTCGGCGCGGCGCAGGTGGGCCGCGAGGGTGCGCTCGGTGGGCGTGAGGATGACCTGTCGGCCGCTGTAGAGCTCGGCTTCGGCATGCTCCACGCCCGAGACCTCGCGCCCCGTGATCGGGTGTGCGGGCACGAAAGAGCCGATCTGGTCGCGCAGCGCGCGCTGCGCGGCTTGCACCACGTCGGCCTTGGTGGAACCCACGTCCATGATGAGCATCTGCGGCGTGACGAGGTGCTTGATGGCCTTGAGCGTCGATTCGGTGGCGGCCACGGGCACAGCCAGCAGCACGACGTCGGCGCCCGCCACGGCGAGCAGCGCGGAAGGGGCCTCCACGTCGATCACGCCCAGCTGGCGCGCGCGGTCGGTGGTGGAGGGCGACTTGCTGTAGCCCACCACGCGCTTAACGAGGCCCGCCTTCTTCATGGCCAGGGCGAACGATCCGCCCATGAGGCCGCAGCCGATCAGCCCGAGTTGTTCAAACATGGCGGGTCCTCACGGCGCGACGGGGTAGGTGCCCAGTACCTTGTAGAAGGCGCAGAGCTGCTGCAGTTCGGCCAGTGCGGCAGCCACGTTGGCCTGGGCGGGGTGGCCTTCGATGTCGATGTAGAAGTAATACTCCCACTGGCCCGTGCGCGCGGGGCGCGACTCGAAGCGGGTCATCGACACGCCATGCTTCTTGAGCGGCACGAGCAGGTCGTGCACCGCGCCAGGGCGGTTGGGCACGGAGATGATGAGGCTGGTGCAGTCGTGGCTCGACGGCGCCGGCGTGGCCAGCGTATGCGGCAGGCAGATCACGGCGAAGCGCGTGCGGTTGTAGGCATCGTCCTGGATGGCGTGGGCCACTACATGCAGGCCGTACTGCTGGGCTGCTCGTTCGCTGGAGATGCCGGCCCAGGCGGGATTGGTTGCGGCCAGGCGCGCGCCCTCGGCATTGCTCGAAACCGGGCGGCGCTCGGCGTGCGGCAGGTGCTTGGACAGCCAGCCCTGGCACTGCGCCAGCGCCTGCGGGTGGGCCAGTACGGCCTCGATGCCGTCGGCCGAGTTCGTCTGGCGCAGCAGGTTGTGGCGGATCAGCAGGCTCACCTCGCCCACCACGTGGCAGGGGGTGTGCAGGAACATGTCGAGCGAACGCGTGACCACGCCTTCAGTGGAGTTCTCCACGCCCACCACGCCGTACTGGGCGCTGCCGGCGGCCGTGGCGTGGAACACCTCGTCGAAGTTGGCGCAGTACATGAGGTCGGCTGCACCGCCGAAGTACTCGATGGCCGCCTGTTCGCAGAACGTGCCCTCGGGGCCGAGCACGGCCACGCGCTGGGGCGATTCGAGCGCGAGGCATGCCGACATGATTTCGCGCCAGATGGCGGCCACGTGCGCGCTCTTGAGCGGGCCGGGGTTGGCGTGCGTGATCTTCTCGATGACCTGGGCTACCCGGTCTGGGCGGAAGAAGGGGGTGCCCTCGCGCTTCTTCACTTCGCCCACGCGCTCGGCCACGAGCGCGCGCTGGTTGAGCAGGGTGAGGAGTTGCTGGTCAATGTTGTCGATCTGCACGCGCAGGCTGGCGAGATCGGGGGAGGCTTGGGGGGTATTCATTGCGGGGGCGGAGGCTCAGGCGTACTGCCGTTCAAATTCTCGCATGTAGTCCACCAGGGCCTGCACGCCCTCCATCGGCATGGCGTTGTAGAGGCTCGCGCGCATGCCGCCCACGGACTTGTGGCCCTTGAGCTGCAGCAGGCCGCGCTCCCTGGCGCCGGCCAGGAACGCGTCGTTGCGCGATTCGTCGCGCAGGAAGAACGGGATGTTCATGCGCGAGCGGCAGTTGGCGGCCACCTTGTTCACGTAGAACTGCGAGTGGTCGATGGCGTTGTACAGCAACTGGGCCTTGGCGATGTTGCGCCGCTCCATGGCGGCCACGCCCGTGGCATCGCCTTCGCGCTGGCGCTTGAGCCACTGGAAGGTGAGGCCCGCCATGTAGATGCCCCAGGTGGGCGGGGTGTTGAACATGGACTGGTTCTCGGCCACGATCTGGTAGTCGAACGCGCTGGGGCAGATCGGCAGCGCATGGCCCAGCAGATCCTCGCGAACGACCACCAGCGTGAGGCCGGCGGGGCCCAGGTTCTTCTGCGCGCCGCCGAAGGCCACGCCCACGCGCGACCAGTCCACGGGCCGCGAGGCGACGTGCGAGGAAAAGTCGATCACGAGCGGTGCATCGCTGCCCAGAGCGCGCAGGTCGGGCAGTTCCTGGAATTCCACGCCATGGATGGTCTCGTTGCTGCACAGGTGCACGTAGCTTGCGCCACGGCTCAGCTGCCAGGTTGCGGGTGCGGGAAGGGTGGTGAACTGGCTGTCCTCGCCCGAGGCGGCGGTGCGCACCTCGGCGGCGTACTTCAAAGCCTCCTTGCGCGATTTTTGGCTCCAGCTGCCCGTGACCACGAAGTCCACCGTGCCGGCGCGCGAGAGGTTCATGGGCACGATGGCGTTTTCGGCCAGGCCGCCACCCTGCATGAACAGGATCTTGAAGGACTGGGGCACGGCCAGCAGTTCGCGCAGGTCCGCTTCGGCCTGTTCGTAGATCGAGATGAATTCCTTGCCCCGGTGGCTCATCTCCATCACGCCCATGCCGCTGCCGTGCCAGTCGAGCATTTCGGCGGCGGCCTGTTCGAGCACTTCGGCCGGGATGGCGGCCGGTCCGGCGGAGAAGTTGTAGGGGCGTTTCATCGGTGTTTCAGGTCAAATGGGCTGCTGGCGCTTTTCCTGTCTGCGCGTGCAGCTCTGTTTTTGATAGCATAACCACAACGCGCGCCAGCCGTGTGGCAGGGCGCGCGTTGCGAGGAGGGTCAGGATTGCACCGTGTCGTCGGGTGGTGCGTCCTCGGCGTCACCGGCGCTCACGTTCGCGTCGTTCTCGACGATGCGCTGCAGCCCGCTGAGCTTGGCGCCTTCGTCCAGCGCGATCAGTGTGACGCCCTGCGTGGCGCGGCCGAGTTCGCGGATTTCCGCCACGCGGGTGCGCACGAGCACGCCCTTGTCGGTGATGAGCATGATCTCGTCGTCCGCATGTACCAGCGTGGCGGCCACGACCTTGCCGTTGCGCTCGCTCTGCTGGATGGCGATCATGCCCTTGGTGCCGCGCCCGTGGCGCGTGTACTCGACGATGCTGGTGCGCTTGCCGTAGCCGTTCTCGGTGGCGGTGAGCACGCTCTGGGTTTCGTCCTCGGCCACGAGCATGGCGATCACGCTTTGTCCATCTTCCAGCGTCATGCCGCGCACGCCGCGCGCCTGGCGGCCCAGCGGGCGTACGTCGTTTTCGTCGAAGCGCACGGCCTTGCCGCCGTCGCTGAACAGCATCACGTCGTGCTGGCCATCGGTCAGCGCCGCGCCGATGAGGTAGTCGCCGTCATCGAGGTTCACCGCGATGATGCCGCCCTTGCGCGGGTTGCTGAATTCGTCGAGCGCCGTCTTCTTCACCGTGCCCATGCTGGTCGCCATGAACACGTAGCGGTCGGCCGGGAAGCTGCGCATGTCGCCCGTGAGCGGCAGCACCACGTTGATCTTCTCGCCGTCCTGCAGCGGGAACATGTTGACGATGGGGCGCCCGCGCGAGCCGCGCGAGCCGGCGGGCACTTCCCACACCTTGAGCCAATACAGCCGGCCCCGGTTGGAGAAGCACAGGATGTAGTCGTGCGTGTTGGCGATGAAGAGCTGGTCGATCCAGTCGTCTTCCTTGGTCGCCGTGGCCTGCTTGCCGCGGCC
>JASLFM010000324.1 GCA_030150585.1 Acidovorax sp. | reverse complement strand
GATCGACGACGTGCCGCTGTCGGCCCGCATCTTCAACGACGAGCCCTTCGGCCCCGTGGCCGCCGTGCGCGGTTTTCGCACCATGGAAGAAGCCGTGGCCGAAGCCAACCGGCTGCCCTTCGGCCTCGCGGGCTATGCGTTTACGCGCTCGCTGCAGCACGCGCACCTGCTGTCGCAGCGACTCGAGGTGGGCATGCTGTGGATCAACCAGCCTGCCGCGCCCATGCCCGAGCTGCCCTTCGGTGGCATCAAGGACTCGGGCTACGGCTCCGAGGGCGGGCCGGAGGCACTGGAGGCCTGCTTGAATACGCGACTGGTGTCGGTGATGAACGTTTGAAGGGCCTGAAGAGCATCCCTAAGGGGCCGCAGAGCTTCAGGCCGAGCTCGAATCTATCGGTAGTGCGGCCGGCCGATAAAAATTGGTGAAAACCCCTATTTGCATACGTTTGCAATACTCAAAAAGTGCAATGCATTCGTATGCAAGACCAATAGGAGTGTTTCACATGATCCGATACCTCAAGCGTGGCAAGGCCATGCAGATGCGTGCCGAAGACGATGCCAAGGTGCGCGCCACCGTGGAAGGCATCATCAAAGACATCGAACTGCGCGGCGACGAAGCCGTGCGCGAATACAGCCGCCAATTCGACCAGTGGGACCCGGTGGACTTCCGCCTGTCCCAGGCGGAGATCGAAGCGGCACGCAAGAGCCTGTCCGCGCGCGAGATCGAGGACATCGCCTTCGCCCAGAAGCAGGTGCGCAATTTCGCCCAGATCCAGCGCGACTCGATGCGCGACGTGGAGGTGGAGACGCATCCCGGCGTCATCCTCGGCCACAAGCACATTCCGGTGAATGCTGTGGGCTGCTACATCCCAGGCGGCAAGTACCCGCTGCTCGCGTCGGCGCACATGAGCGTGCTGACGGCCAAGGTGGCGGGCGTGAAGCGCGTGGTGTCCACCGCGCCGCCGTTCCAGGGCATGCCGCATCCGGCCATTGTCACGGCCATGGCCATGGCGGGGGCGGACGAGATCCTCGTGCTCGGCGGCGTGCAGGCCGTCGTGGCGATGGCGGTGGGCACGCAGAGCATCGCGCCGGTGGACATGCTGGTCGGGCCGGGCAACATGTTCGTGGCCGAGGCCAAGCGGCAACTGTTCGGCCGTGTGGGCATCGATCTGTTCGCGGGGCCTACCGAGACACTGGTGATCGCCGATGAATCGGTGGATGCCGAGATGTGCGCCGTAGACCTGCTGGGCCAGGCCGAGCACGGGCCCACCTCGCCCGCCGTGCTGCTGACGACCAGCGAAAGGCTCGCCAGGGAGACGATGGCCGAGGTGGAGCGGCAGCTCCGGATCCTGCCCACGGCCGCGATTGCGGCGCAGAGCTGGGCGGAATACGGCGAGGTGATCGTCTGCGACAGCGACGAGGAAATGCTGGCGAAGGCGGACGAACTGGCCTCCGAGCACGTTCAGGTGATGACGCGCGATCCGGACTACTTCCTGGAGCGCATGACCAACTACGGCGCGCTGTTTCTCGGGCCGCGCACCAACGTCAGCTTCGGCGACAAGGTCATCGGCACCAACCACACGCTGCCCACGAACAAGGCGGCCCGCTACACGGGCGGCCTGTGGGTGGGCAAATTCCTCAAGACCTGCACCTACCAGAAGGTGCTGACGGACGAGGCCAGCGCACTCATGGGCGAATACTGCTCGCGCCTGTGCCACATGGAGAACTTCGCGGGGCACGGCGAGCAGGCCAACCTGCGCGTGCGCCGCTACGGCACGCGGGCCGAGGTGCCCTGGTACCAGCCCGTGCCGGCCGAGGCGTGAGCATGCTGCCGCGCACTCCCAGCTTCAGGCTGGACGGCAGGCGCGCCCTGGTCACGGGCGCGGGCCGCGGCATCGGCCTCGCGGCCGCGGCGGCCCTGGCGCAGGCGGGCGCCGCCGTCACCCTGGCCGCGCGCTCGGAAAACGAACTGGCCGATGCCTGCGAGCGCCTGCACCAGGAGGGCGGACAGTGCGATTACCTGGTGCTGGACGTGACCGACGCGCGGGCCGTGGACGAGCGGCTGGCAGGGCAGGGGGCGTACCACGTGCTGGTCAACAACGCGGGTATGAACCGGCCCAAGCCGCTGGCGCAACTGGAGAACGAGGACATCGACGCGGTGCTCGACCTCAACGTGAAGGCCGCGTTCTACGTCACGCGCGCGGTGACGCGGCGCATGGCTGCCGAGGGCATCCGCGGCAGCGTGATCAACGTGTCGTCGCAGATGGGGCACGTCGGCAGCCCGCGCCGCACCCTGTACTGCGCGAGCAAGCACGCCATTGAAGGCATGGGCAAGGCGCTGGCGTGGGAGCTCGGCGCGGCAGGCATCCGCGTGAACACGGTGTGCCCGACCTTCATCGAGACCGACATGACGGCGCGCATGTTCCAGGAGCCGGGCTTTCGCCAATGGGTCACGGAGCGCATCGCGCTCGGGCGCCTCGGGCAGATGGAGGAGGTGATGGGCGCCTTCGTCTTTTTGGCCAGCGATGCCTCCAGCCTGGTGACCGGCAGCGCGCTGATGCTCGACGGCGGTTGGACTGCGGCATGAAGCTCAACGTCACGGCGCAGGACGTCGCCCGGCTCGCGCAGGTGTCGCAGTCGGCGGTGAGCCGCACGTTCACGCCCGGCGCCAGCGTGTCGGAGGAAACGCGCAGCAAGGTCATGCTGGCGGCCCAGACTTTGGGCTACCGGCCCAACGCGCTGGCGCGCAGCCTCATCACGCGGCGCAGCCGGATCATCGCGCTCGTGATGAGCTACCTGGAAAACCAGTTTTACCCGCTGGTGATCGAGAAACTGTCGCAGAAGCTGCAGAAGCAGGGCTACCACGTGCTCATGTTCATCAGCGACCTTGACGAAGCGGACGGCGTGCTCACCGAGATCCTGCAATACCAGGTGGACGGCATCGTGATGGCTTCGACGACGCTGTCCACCGCGCTGGCCAAGGCCTGCGCCGATGCGGGCGTGCCCGTGGTGCTGTTCAACCGCGTGCCGGACACGAGCGCCCTGGCGCGGCACAGCACCAGCTCCGTGACCTCGGACAATTACCGGGGCGGGCGCATGGTGGCCGAGCTGCTGCTGGAGCGCGGCTACCGGCGCCCGGCCTTCCTGGCGGGCCTGGAGAATTCCTCGACCAACCAGGAGCGCGAGCGCGGTTTCCGCGATGGATTGGAGGAGGCGGACCTCGTACCGTACCGCCGGGAGGTCGGCCACTACAGCTTCGCCGGGGCGCAGGAGGCCGCGCGCCGGTTGTTCGGCGGCGGCCCGCTGCCCGATGCGGTGTTCGTGGCGAATGACCACATGGCCATTGCCGCGATGGACGTACTGCGCATGGAGCTGGGCCTGCGCGTGCCGCAGGACGTGGGGGTCGTCGGCTTCGACGACGTGCCCCAGGCGGCCTGGGGTTCGTACCGCCTCACCACCGTGGTGCAGAGCGTGGAGGACATGGTGTCCGCCACCGTGGATTTGCTGCATGAGCAGATGCAGGGCGAGGTGCAGTCCCGCAACGTCGTCATTCCCTGCCGCATTGCCGAGCGCGACTCGGTGCGGCCTCGGGCGATTTCATAAACCCAAGGAGATATTTCCATGTTCATCAATCAACGGCGCCGCCGCTGCATCGGCTTGGCCCTGGCGGTGGTTTCCACCACGTTCGTGCCCGCCTTGGCACAGGCGCAAAGCTGGCCCAGCAAGCCCATCAGGTACATCGTGCCCTTTTCCACGGGCGGCGTTTCCGATGGCGTCGCGCGCCTGATTGCGCAGAAGCTGGGCGAGCGCCTGGGACAGCCCGTCGTGATCGAGAACCGCCCGGGCGTTTCGGGCATCGTCGGCACGCAGGCGGCGGCACGCTCCCCGGCCGATGGCTACACCCTCATGGGCGGCACCATCACCACGCACGCGGTCAACCCCTTCTTCAACGAGAGCCTGGGCTACGACCCCGTCAAGGATTTCGCGCCCGTCAACCTCGTGGGCATGGTCAGCAACGTGCTGGTCGTGCCCGCCGGCAGCCGATTCAACTCTGTGGCCGAGATCACGGCGGAGCTCAAGGCCAAGCCGGAAAGCCTGACCTATGGCACGGCGGGTGCTGGAACGTCGCAGCACCTCTCGGGGCAGCTCTACCAGAGCCTCACGGGCACCCGGTTGCGCCAGATTTCCTACAAGGGGGGATCGCAGGCCATGGTCGATCTCGTGGGCGGCCAGATCGACATGGTGTTCGAGACCGTGGCCGCGGCGCGGCCCATGATCGACGGCAAGCGCGTCAAGGTGCTGGGCGTGACGTCGAAGAAAGCGCTGAGCAGCTTGCCGGGCGTACCTTCCCTCGACGAAGCCGGAGTGAAGGGTTTCGAGATGCAGTCCTGGCAAGGCGTCTTCGCCCCGGCGGGCACGCCCCAGCCGATCGTCGAGCGCCTGGGCAAGGAAATCGCTGCCATCGTTGCCAGCCCCGACACGCAGGAGCGGTTGCGCAACCTGGGCGTGGAGCCCGACGGGCGCACCGCCGAGCCGTTCGCCGCGTTCCAGCGCGCCGAGATCGCCAAATGGGAGAAGGTCATCCGCGAAGCGCGGATTCAGGCCGAATAAACCAAAACCCCGCAGGAGACACCGATGTTCCATCCATTCCAATCCCAGCGCCGCCTCGTGCTGGCGGCGCTGAAGGCCGCCGTGCTGAGCGCATCCCTGGGCGCCATGCCCACCTTTGCGCAGTCCGCCGGCCCGCAGGGCTATCCGCACACGGGCCGTTTCGTGATCGTGGTGCCGTTCGCGCCCGGCGGCGCGACCGACATCATCGGCAGGCTTGTCGCGGATGAACTCGGCAAGCGCTGGGGCACTGCCGTGGTGGTCGATAACAAGGCCGGGGCGGGTGGCGGCATCGGGACCGAGTACGTCGCGCGCGCCAAGCCCGATGGCTACACGCTGCTGCTGGGTACGCAGACGGCCCTGGCGGTGAACCCCCACCTGCTCAAGAAGATCGGCTACGACGTCGAGAAGGACTTCGCCCCGATCACCGAACTGGCCGACACGCCCCTGGTGCTGCTGGCCAGCAAGAAGTCCGGCGCGCGCAACGTGCAGGAACTAGTAGCCGCTATCAAGGCCAGGCCGGATGCGGTGTCATACGGCACCAGCGGCAATGGCACCTCGCAGCACCTGACCACGCTGATGATGCTGGAACGCATCGGCGGCAAGGCCGTGCACGTACCGTACAAGGGCAGCAGCCAGTCGCTGGTGGATCTGGCGGGCAGCCAGATCGACATGCAGTTCGACAACATGGCCACCGCGCTGGCCTTCGCGAAGAACGGGCAGGCGACGGCGCTGGCCGTGACCAGCCTCAGACGTTCGCCCCTGCAGCCCGACCTGCCGACGCTGGACGAAGCCGGTGTGCCGGGCTTCGAGGCCGTCACCTGGCTGGGCCTGCTGGCGCCTGCGGGCACGCCGGTGCCCGTCGTCTCCTTCCTCAACAAGGAAGTGGTCGCGGTGCTGGAGAGCGCAGCGGTGAAGGAGCGCATGGCCGCGCAGGGCTTCTCGCCCCGGCCTATGGCAGCGGACGCCTTCCGCCGCTTCATTCGCGAAGAGACGCTCAAGTTCTCGAACCTGATCAAGGCCAACAACCTGGCCGTGGACTGAGGACTTCGCATGCTGACGCCAGAACTCCTCCAGGTGCTGCGCGCGGTGGATACACCGACGGTCTGCAACGCTCTCGAAATCGCCATGGGCGGCCGCACGGCGCATGGCTTCACCTATGGCACGCTGGTAGCGGCTCCGAAGCCGTTGCCCGCGATAGTGGGCATCGCCCGCACGGCCCGCATCCGCGCCAGCGCGCCGCCGCAGCTGGATGCCGCCACGGTGCGCGGCACGCGCCTGGCGTACTACCGCCATGTGGCAGGCCATCCGGCCGGGCCCGCCATCGTCGTGATGCAGGACCTGGACGAAAGACCGGGAACAGGCTCGTTCTGGGGCGAGGTCAATTCCGCCGTGCATGAGGGGCTGGGCGTCGCCGGCGTGCTGACCAATGGTTCCGTGCGCGACATCGGGGATCTTTCGCCCACCTTCCCGATCCTCGCCGGCAGCGTGGGGCCGTCGCACGCGCACGTGCATGTCGTCGATTTCGGGCAGCCTGTGGAGGTGTTCGGCCTGCGGGTGAACGACGGCGACCTGATCCATGCCGACCGGCATGGCGCCGTGCTCATCGCGCCGCAGTATCTGGCGCAACTGCCAGGGTGCATCGCCCTGGTCAAGCGCAAGGAAGCGCCCTTGCTGGACGCGGCTCGCAGCGGCCGCTTCAGCCTGGACATGCTTGAAGCCGCGATGCGCCACGCCGACGAGATTCACTGACTCCCTTCACCTCATCCTTTTCAACACCATGGAAATCCGTCACCCCTTGGATACCCGCCTGGCCGGCCTGCTGCGCGGCGACCGCCACCTCAGAGGTGTCTTCAGCGGCTTGCCCAGCCCGGCCATCGTGGAGATGTGCGCCTACGCCGGGTTCGAGTTCATCATCATCGACAACGAGCACGGCTGCGCGGATCTCGAAACCACCGAGAACATGCTGCGCGCGGCACGGGCCAGCGGCATCATTCCCGTCGTGCGCTGCCTGCCGGAGGATCTGTCGCGCGTGCTCGACATGGGTGCCGGTGCGGTGCAGATCCCCATGGTCTCCACGGCCGAGCAGGCGCGCGAGCTGGCCGCGCAGGTGCGCTATCCGAAGGTGGGGCGGCGCGGCAGCGCCTTCAGCTCGCGCGCTGCGGGGTATGGCGCATTCGGCGGGGCTGCACACACCACGCGCAGCAACGAGGGCATCGCCCTCATCGCCATGATTGAGACGCCCGAGGGCGTGGAGAACGCCCAGGCCATCGCCGCCGTGGCGGGGGTCGATGCCGTATTCGTTGGCCCCAACGATCTCGCGCATGCGATGGGGCACGACAACAACTGGGCTTCGCCCCCGGTGGAGGCGGCGATCGAGAAGGCGCTGCGCGCGGTGGCCGCAACTGGCAAGTGTGCGGGGACGGTCGCCCTGACGCATGAGGCCGAAGACAAGTACGCCCAATGGGGCGCGCGCTACTTTGCGAATGTGGCCACCAGCATCATCACTCAGGCCCTGCGCCAGGCAGCCAGCCGTGGACAGGAGGGCGTCTCCATTCAATACTGACCATGATGGAAATAATTGCTATGTTTTAATAGCTTCTTGCGCAATACACACGGGCGTTGCAGACCGTTTTTGGCTATGAGAATCAGCCATGCACCGTGGCGGCCACCAGCCGCGCCACCACGGGCCGCACGACTAGCACGCAGCCAAAGGCCACCGGCATGGCGAGCACGTAGGCGTTCAGCACGCGCTGGGCGTAACCCGCGCCCAGGCCCGTGCCGGCAGCCACGATCACGCCGCACATGAGAAACGCCATGATGCCCGCCATGTAGAACGCGAAGACGATGGCGGTGTAGCGGCGGGGCAGCTTGCGACGGGTCGGTAGGGTTGAGGTCGTCATGGATATCGCTTTCAAAAAGGGCATAAGCGGCACTGTACGCAGCCCTGCTCCCCGTCGGTAGAGGGCGTCAGCTTCGAGGACTGATAAGGCCTGCTTACGAATGCGTTTGACGATACATTCGCAGACATGCCGAATCTGCGTGCCATAGAAACCTTCGTCAAAGCCCTGGAGGGCGGCTCCATTGCCTCGGCCGCGCGGCAGTTGGGCATTTCCGCGGCGGCGGCCAGCCAGAACATCGCGCGGCTGGAGCGCGAGCTGGGCACGCGGCTGATCACGCGCACCACACGCTCCATGGCGCTGACCGAGGCGGGCGAGCGCTACCTGGCCCGCGTGGCGCCCGTACTGGGCGAGCTGGAAAAAGCACAGTCCGACGTGGCCCTGGTGCACGGCGAACTGCATGGGCGCTTGCGCGTGGCCTGCATGGCCGCCTTTGGCCGCCATGTGGTGGCGCCGTTGCTGCCGGCCTTCGCGCGGCGCCACCCCCAGTTGGCGCTGGACCTGCTGGTGACGGACCGCGACGTGGACGTGCTCAAGGAGGACGTGGACGTGAGCATCCGCTACCGCGACGTGCTGGAGCCCGGCATGTCGGTGCGCGAGCTGGCGGCCGTGCCGCGCATGCTGTGCGCCGCGCCGCAGTACCTGCGCGAACATGGCCACCCGCAGGTGGCCGAGGACCTATTGCAGCACGCCTGCCTGCTGTACCGGCGCGAGCGCGACGGGCGCTTCATGCGCTGGCCTTTCATGCGCGATGGCCGGCGCGTGGAGCCGCAGCTGCGCGTCGCGGCGATAGGCACCGACATCGACGCGCTGACCGAATTCGCGCTGGCGGGCGGCGGCATCGCCTGGGTGGGCAGCTTCATCGCGCACCGCCATGTGCAGGAGGGGCGCCTGGTGCCGCTGCGGTTGCGGCCCGGGCGCAAGGGGCAGCTGCAGTTCGTGGACGAGACGCTGGACTTCTTCGCGTGCTTCCGGGACCGGCAGTACGTGCCGGCCAAGGTGCGCGCCTTCGTGGACTACCTGCTGGAAGTGCTGCCGCAGCAGCAGGCCCTCGTGTGGACTCCGGGCGCGGGTCAGAAGGCGTAGTCCAGCGTCACGTGCAGCGAGCGCGGCTCGCCTGGCGTGACGGCTGCGAAGCCCGCGGCCGTGGTGGAGGCATCGAGGTAGTAGCGCCGGTTGGTGGCGTTCTTGAGGTTGGCCTGCAGCCGGACTCCACCCGCGAACTGGTAGCCCGCCGCGAGGTCGAGCACGGTGTAGCCTGGCAGCCGCCACAGGTTGTCGCTGGCGGTGAACTTGTCGCCCTGGTGCACGAGGCCGCCGCCGACCCACAGGCCCGGCGCCTGCGGCAGGCGGTACTGCGTCCACAGCGATGCAGTACGCCGGGTGGCGAGTGCGACGCGGTTGCCCACGTTGGCCCCGGCCGTGGTGTCGGCCAGCACCTTCGGGTCCAGCAAGGTGGCCTGGGCCGTGATGCTCCAGCCCGGCGTGATGCGTCCCTGAACCTCGAATTCCAGCCCCTTGATGCGCTGGCGCGCCGTAAGCACCGCGTAGCCGGGGTGCTGCGGGTCGTTGGCCGGTGCGTTCGTGAGCTCGAGGTCAAAAGCCGACACCGTGGTGAGCAGGCGCTGGCCCAGCCATTCCTGCTTCCAGCCCACCTCGAGCTGCTTGCCCTCGGAGGGTGCCGCAGCCCGGTCACCCCACAGCAGCGTGCCCGAGTTGGCCTGGAACGAGCGCGCATGGCTGACGTAGAACATGCTGCCCGGGTTCGGCTGCCAGCTCAGGGCGGCGCTGGGCTGGGTCTTGCCCACATCGGTGACAGGTTTGGTGTAGGCGTCCTTGAAGCGGTCGTGGCGCAGGCCCAGCAGCAGGCTGAATTGGCCGAGCGCGAGCCGGTCCTGCACGAACAGGCCCGTGTTGCGTGCGTCCGAGGCAACTGCGGCCGTGCCGCCCGCGGCTACGGGGGGTACGAGACCCGTCACGGGCCGGTACAGGTCCACCGCGCCGAGGTTGCCCGTGGCGCGTGCGCCGTACGCGCTCTCGATGGCGCGCCAATCGAGCCCCGCGAGCAGCGTGTGCCGCACGGCGCCCGTCTGCAGTTGCGCGCGCAGCTCGGCCAGTGCGGTGTCGGACGTGTAGTCCTGCCCCGGCGCGAGCCAGTAGCCGCGCGCCACCTTGCCACCTGCCACGGGGCCCATGGGGTAGACCATGTTCACGTTGCGGAAGGTCTCGTTGCGCGAGAGGTGCACGCGCCCTTCGAGCCCCTCGGCGAAGCGGTGCTGCAGCTCGGTGGAGTAAAAGCGCAGGTGGCCGTCGGTCTTCAGCCAGGGCTCGCCGTAGAACGTGCCCACGGGAATCGCATCCGCGCTGCGCGGGTTCTTCGGATCGGGCACGGCAAGGCCCACGGTGGAGACGCCTTCGAGGCCCTGGTACTCGGCCTGCGCGCGCCAGCGCGTGTCGGGCGTGATCTGCCACTCGAGGCTGCCCGCCAGGCCCTGTTTGCGCGGCGTGTTGCCGTCCACGAAGCTGCCGCCCCGGCTCGCGCCGCCATCGAGCCGGTAGCGCAGCGTGCCGTCGGCGCTGAGCGGGCCTGTCAGGTCGAACTCGGCGCTGCGCCAGCCATGGCTCCCCGCGCCGATCCTCACGCTGCGCAGCGGATCGGCCTGCGGCTGCTTGCTCACGTAGTTCACGAGGCCGCCCGGCGCGACCTGGCCGAACTCCAGCGCGGCCGGGCCCTTGATAACTTCCACGCGCTCGATGTTGAACAGCGGCGGGTCGATCAGGTGCATGAACTTGGCACCGTCGCGCAGGTAGTTGTAGGTGTTGTTGACCCACAGCCCCCGGATCGCGAATTGCGAGTAGGAGCCCGCGTACTCGCTGCGCGAGGACACGCCCGCCGCGTTGCGCAGCACGTCGCGCTCCGTGGTGGCCATCTGCTGCTCCAGCAGCGCGCCGTCGATCACGCTCACGGCACGCGGCGTCTCGAGCACCGGCAGACCCAGGCGGGAGCTGCTTTGCGCGCGCCGCGCGGGCGCGGCGGCAGCACCCGCCGTAGAGCCGGTCACATCGACCTGGCTCAGGATGGGCGTGGTGTCGCTGGCGGGGGCTGCGGCGGACTGGGCCAGCGCGTTGCCGCACAGCAGCCACAGCGCGGCCTGGGCCAACGCCGTGCGGGTGGGCTTCAGGGGGATGGATGGGGTCATGGTGTCCTGGATGGGGGCTTGGGAAAGGAGGGGGATCAGAAGCGCGTGCGCAGGGTCACCTGCACCGCGCGCGGCGAGCCGGGGAGGATCAGGTTGTCCACGCTGCCGTGGGCCGACACGTAGTACTTGCGGTTGGCGAGGTTCTTGAGGTTCACGTCCAGCTCCCAATCCCCGCGCGTGAACTGCAGCGCGGCGTCGAGCGTGGTGTAGCCCGGCAGCGTGACCAGGTTGGTGAGCGAGGCGAAGCGCGCGCCCGCGTAGTTCAGGCCGCCGCCCAGGCGCAGGCCATGGCCCAGGTCCTTCATGCCCCAGAGGAAGGCCGCGTTCCGGGGTGTGAGCGACGGCACTTTGCCCTGCGCGGGCACGGCCACGGTGGGCAATTGGCCCGACGCGGTGG
>JASLFM010000280.1 GCA_030150585.1 Acidovorax sp. | reverse complement strand
AACCTCGCGGCCATTCCCGTGAAGAACATGGCGTCCAACAATTTCGAGAGCTGGATGCAGGCGCTGACCTTCGTCTGCGTGGCGCTCGTGGCGGTGTTCACCAAGGGCATGCTGCAGCGCCTGCTGATCCTCGTGGGCCTGATCGTGGCGAGCATCGCCTACGCCGTGCTGACCAACGGCCTGGGAATGGGCAAGCCGGTCGATCTCTCGGGCGTGGCGAATGCCGCATGGTTCGGCATGCCGCAGTTCCACGCGCCGGTGTTCAGCGCACCGGCCATGCTGCTCATCGTGCCCGTGGTCATCATCCTGGTGGCCGAGAACCTGGGCCACATCAAGGCCGTGACGGCGATGACGGGCAAGAACCTCGACCAGTACATGGGCCGCGCCTTCATCGGCGACGGCGTGGCCACGATGGTGAGCGGTGCCGCGGGCGGCACGGGCGTGACCACCTATGCCGAGAACATCGGCGTGATGGCAGCCACGCGCATCTATTCCACCGCCGTGTTCCTGGTGGCCGCCGTGCTCGCGGTGCTGCTGGGCTTCAGCCCCAAGTTCGGCGCGCTGATCCAGGCGATTCCGCTGCCGGTGATGGGCGGCGTCTCCATCGTGGTGTTCGGCCTCATCGCGATTGCGGGCGCCAAGATCTGGGTGGACAACAAGGTGGACTTCTCGCAGAACAAGAACCTCATCGTGGCGGCCATCACCGTGATCCTGGGCACGGGGGAGTTCACGCTCAAGTTCGGTGACTTCGCGCTGGGCGGCATCGGCACCGCCACGTTCGGGGCCATCATCCTGTACGCGCTGCTGAACCGCGGACGCTGATTCAGCGCCGCAGCAGCGACCACACCAGCTCGATGCCCGCGCCGAGCAGGTCGAACTGCTCGGCGCGGCCCTCCAGCCGCTCGCGCTGCTGGGCGCGCTCCTCGCGGGCGCGGTTGCGCTCCAGCGCGACGAGGGCGTCGGCCAGCGCATCGGGCGAATGCGGGCCGGCCGATGCCGTTCGCTGCGCGGCCTGGTCGTAGCGGGCCAGGGCCTTGTCCACGGCCTGCGGGTCGAGCAGCGAGAGGGCCGATCGGCAGTAGGGGCAGGCGTGGTCGTTGCGGATGTCCACCACGCCGCCGCAGGCCGTGCAGTGGATGGTGCCCACACGCTCGGCCAGCGCCTCGATCTCCATCGGCGAAAGGTGGCGCACGAAACCCTTTTCCACCATGAACGCACCGAAGGTGGAAAAGCGCCCGTGCCGCCCGGCGCAGCGGTAGGTGACGTAGCGCCCGCCCTGGGCCATGTCGTAGCCCCGGGCCAACGCCTGGCTGCAGCGCGGGCACCGCAGGCGCTCGGACAGCGGGTGGCGCGCCTCGCCGCCACGGTCGTGCAGCAGCCCGAACAGCTCCAGCACGGCGGCCGGTGCCAGGCGCGTGTTCTCCTGCGGGTCGAACCACATGCCCTGGCAGGCGAAACACAGGTCCAGGTCCAGGCTGCGCCCGTCGCTGGCGGCGAAGCGGCGCGTGTCCATGGTCTGGGCGCAGGAGGGGCAGCAAGAGGTGAGGGGCATGGTGCGGCCCATCGTAGCGCCCGTGGACGTCAGGGTTAACCCTGGTCGCACGCATTAAGATCGGGGGTCTTTCCGCCTGGAGTCCGTGTGTCCCTTTCGTCCTCCCCCCGCATCCAGAATCCCGAACTGCGCCGCAAGCTGATGAGCGCAGCCGATGCCGCGGCCCTGATCCCGGCAGGCGCCAACGTCGGCATGAGCGGCTTCACCGGCGCGGGCTACCCCAAGCAGGTGCCGCAGGCGCTGGCGGCGCGCATCGAGGCCGAGCACGCCGCCGGCCGGCCGTTCCAGGTCAACGTGTGGACGGGCGCCTCCACCGCGCCCGAGCTGGACGGCGCGCTGGCCAAGGTGAACGGCATGCGCCAGCGGCTGCCGTTCCAGTCCGATCCGCTGTGCCGCGAGCGCATCAACGCGGGCGAGATCGACTACGTGGACATCCACCTCTCGCACGTGGCGCAGCAGGCATGGTTCGGCTTCCTGGGCCGCATGCAGGTGGCGGTGGTGGAGGTGCTGGGCATCCTGCCCGACGGGCGGCTGATCCCCTCCACGGCCGTGGGCAACAACAAGACCTGGCTGGACATCGCCGACCAGGTGATCCTTGAGGTGAATTCGCTGCCGCCCATCGAGATGGAGGGCATGCACGACATCTACTACGGCACCGCCATCCCGCCGCGCCGCCAGCCCATCCACCTCACGCAGGCCACCGAGCGCATCGGCGAGGCCTACCTGCGCGTGGACCCGGCCAAGGTGATCGCCGTGGTGGAAACCAGCCAGGGCGACCGCAACACGGCCTTCGCCAAGCCGGACGCGGTGTCGAACCAGATCGCCGCACACATCATCGACTTCCTCTCGCACGAGGTGAAGATGGGCCGCCTGCCGCGCAACATGCTGCCGCTGCAGTCGGGCGTGGGCAACGTGGCCAATGCGGTGCTGGCCGGCCTGCTGGACGGCCCGTTCGACCACCTGCTGGGCTTCACCGAGGTGCTGCAGGACGGCATGCTGGAGCTCATCAAGCGCGGCAAGATGAGCGCCGCCTCGGCCACCGCCATCTCGCTGAGCGGCGAGGCGCAGAAGGACTTCACCGACAACATCGCGTTCTACCGCGAGCGCATCGTGCTGCGCCCGCAGGAGATCAGCAACCATCCCGAACTGGTGCGCCGCCTGGGCGTGATCGCCATGAACGCGATGATCGAGGCCGACATCTACGGCAACATCAACTCCACGCACATCATGGGCACGGGCATGATGAACGGCATCGGCGGCTCGGGCGACTACGCGCGCAACGGCTACCTGTCGTTCTTCGTCACGCCCTCGGTGGCCAAGGGCGGTGCGATCAGCTGCATCGTGCCCATGGTCTCGCACGTGGACCACACGGAGCACGACACGCAGATCATCGTGACCGAGCAGGGCCTGGCCGACCTGCGCGGCCTCTCGCCCAAACAGCGCGCGCAGGTGATCATCGACCGCTGCGCCCACCCCGACTGGCGCCCGCTGCTGCAGGACTACTTCGACCGCGCGCGCCGCCAGGGCGCACAGCACACGCCGCACATCCTGGGCGAAGCGCTCTCGTGGCACGAGCGCTTCGTGAACACGGGCAGCATGCGGCCCTGAAATAATCACCCCCTGAGTCGCCTTCGGCGCCTTCCCCCTCTCCTTCGAGAGGGGACGCACCCGGTGGCCTGGCAAAGCCAGTTCCACGGGTGCCCTCGCTTCGGTCGCGCCCGTTTCATGCGCCGTGGGTAGCGCGAAGCGCCTCAGGGGGGTGCCACTATCAAGCGATGAATCGGCCCGCGGCGCCGAGCACGCCCAGCTCGACGAAGCGCGAGCCGACGTAGGGTATCTGGCCGCTGTAGTCCACCGTGAAGCCGCCCAGGTCCAGGTTGCGGATGCCGGACAGCGCCGTGCGCAGGCGGGCCTGCGTCAGGTCCTTGCCCGCGCGCTCGAGGCCTTCGAGCAGCACGCGCGCGTTCACGTAGGCCTCCAGGCTGCCCTGCGAGAAATCGCTCTTGCCCTGCGCGCGCATGGCGGCCTGGTAGTCGCGCACCAGCTGCAGCTTGGCGCGGTGCGGGTCGGGCGCGATCATGGTGAGCGCCAGGCCGCTACCGTCCTCGCCCAGGGTGGACAGGCTGGCGCTGGGCAGGGTCACGCTCAGGCCGGCCATGAGCACGCCGGGCGACTGCTTCTTGATGCCGCGCACCAGCCCCACCGACACCGTGCCCGCCGTGGCCAGCAACACGGCCGAGGGACGCGCCGCCGCCACGGCCTGCAGCACCTGCGGCAGGTTCTTGCCATCGGTGGCCACGGCGGCCTGCATGGCGGGCTTCATGTTCAATGCGGCCAGCGCGGCCATGGCCACCTCCAGCATCTCGCGGCCGTAGCCGTTGTCCTGGTGCACGATGCCGATGCCCTGGAGGCCCATGCCCGCCAGGCGCTGCACGAGCCGCTGCACCTCGTCCGTGTAGCTGGCGCGCACGTGGAACACATTGCGCGCGTTCTTGCGCAGCGATGCCGCACCCGTGACCGGGGCCACGTGGGGCAGACCCGCCTCCTCGGTGAGCGGCAGGATGGCGGCGTTGTTGGGTGTGCCCACGCACGACAGCAGCGCGAACGCGCTGCCCTGGCCGATGATCTGCTTGACGTTGGCCAGCGTGCGCTCGGGCTCGTAGGCATCGTCCACCATCTGCAGCTGCACGCTGCGCCCGTGCACGCCGCCACGCGCGTTGACGGCGGCAAAGGCCGCGCCCGCGCCCTGCTGGATGTCGCTGCCGAAGCCCGCCAGCGGGCCGCTCATGGCCGCCGAGCAGCCGATGGCGATGGCCTTGGCCGACAGGCCGGGCACCTCTTGCGCATGCGCAGGGCGAACGAAGGCGGGCGCGGCCACGGCGGCAGCGCAAAGGACGAATTGACGGCGTTGCATGGTGTCTGGAATGATGGAAGGCAGGCGGTCTACCCGACCGCTTGCGGCGCCTGGCAACCGGCCACCGGCATTTCTGGCGGAAGGCGGATAAGCTCAGGCGAGCAAAACGTTTCATTTTCGGCGCAGCGGGGTTGCATTTCGCGCCATGTACCTCCCCATTCACGCCAACCTCCGCCCCCACTCCACGCTACGTTGCCATGTCCCTCTGGAAAAAACCCTTCACCCTGGCCCAGGCCAACCAGACCAACACCCCCACCGCCGTGAGCCACCTGGGCATCGAGTTCACCGAGATCGGCGACGACTTCCTGCGCGCACGCGTGCCCGTGGACGATCGCACGCGCCAGCCCTTTGGCCTGCTGCATGGCGGCGTGAGCGTGGTGCTGGCCGAGACGCTGGGCTCGATGGGCGCCCACCACGCCTCGCCCGAAGGCTGGATGGCCGTGGGCCTGGACATCAACGCCAACCACCTGCGCGCCGTGAGAAGCGGCTGGGTCACGGGCACGGCCCGGCCCGTGCACATCGGAAAGACCACGCAGGTGTGGCAGATCGACATGGTGAACGACGAGGGCGAGCTGACCTGCGTGTCGCGCATCACCATGGCGATGCTGGCGCCACGTTAAGGTCGAACAGGCCTACAGCGGCTGTCCAGCAAGCGCCATCAGCTATCTATTCAGTAGCATCGCCGGCCTGCCGTGCCATGCGCTCGCTCTTCCAGTACACATCGTCGCCTCCGTCCACGCGGTTGAGCACGCGCGCCAGCACGAACAGCAGGTCCGACAGCCGGTTGAGGTACTGGCGCGGCGCGGGCCGCATGGCCTCCTGCTGCTGCAGGGCCACCACGGCGCGCTCGGCACGGCGCGCCACGGTGCGGCACACGTGGGCCTGGGCCGCGGCGCGCGTGCCCGCGGGCAGGATGAACTCCTGCAGCCGCGGCAGCTGCGCGTTGTAGTGCGCCAGCGCGTTGTCGAGCTGCAGCAGGCCATCGTCCTTGAGCAGCTCGAAGCCGGGGATCGACAGCTCGCCGCCCAGGTTGAACAGCTGGTGCTGCACATCGACTAGCAGCTCGCGCACGTCCTGCGGCAGCGGCTCGCACAGCAGCAGGCCGATGTGGGAATTGAGCTCGTCCACGTCGCCCATGGCCTGCGGGCGGCCGCCGGCCTTGGATACGCGCGTGTTGTCGCCCAGGCCCGTGGTGCCGTCGTCGCCGGTGCGCGTGGCGATTTGTGTCAAGCGGTTGCCCATGGGGCTCTCCTTCGGGGGTACAGGGTGGGAGGCGCGATTGTGCTTTACATGGCGCTCGGAAATGTAGGCTCAGGCAACAGCCGGCAAAAGTGCTGGCCCGATCCGCCATGCTGCGGTGCAATAGGTCCGTGTCCAACTTTCACGGAGTCCTGAATCCATGACGGTCAAGCAACGCACCTCCTTCTCTTTCGACACTGCCAGCCTGCTGCTGTTCGCCGCCCTGTCCATGGGCGGCAGCGTGGCCGCCTT
>JASLFM010000268.1 GCA_030150585.1 Acidovorax sp. | reverse complement strand
ACCGCATGCTCGCCTTCACCGCCGCGCTCAAGAGCGGGCAGCCGGCGGGTGCGCTCGTGCCGCATTTCGGGGCGGCATAGCGCTTTTGTTTTGATAGCTGCTGGCGCTTGATGGATAAGCGCTGGAGGCCGATTTGACACTCACTGCCCTGATCGACTTCGCCGACCCGCGCGAGAGCGCCGGGCCACGTCTGCGCCATGCCTTCGGTGCGCCGCGTGCCACGCTCGTGGCCCAGGCCCCGCACGAGGTGCGCGGCGTGCTCGACGCCGTGGAGGCCGCCGCGCGCGCGGGCGCCTGGGTGGTGGGCCAGCTGCGCTACGAGGCCGCGCCCGCGTTCGACGCGGCCCTGCGCACGCACGCGGCCGATGGCCCGCTGGCCTGGTTCGCGGTGTTCGATGCGCCGCGGCCCTGGGACGGCGGCCTGGAGCCCGGCGAGGCCCGGGTGCAGTGGCAGGACGGGATCGCGCGGCCCGCGTTCGATGCGGCTATTGCGCGCATCCGCGACGCCATTGGCGCGGGCGAGTGCTACCAGGTCAACTTCACGGCGCCGCTCACGGGCGCCTGGCAGGGCGAGGCGCGGGCCCTGTTCGCGGCGCTGCGCCGCGCGCAGCCGGGCGGCTACGGTGCCTTCCTCGACATGGGCGCGGAGCAGACGCTCTCCGTCTCGCCCGAGCTGTTCTTCGACTGGCGCGGCGGCAGCCTGCTCGCGCGGCCCATGAAGGGCACGGCCCCGCGCGGCGCCACGCCCGAAGACGATGCGGCACAGGCCGCGCAACTGCGCGCCAGTCCCAAGGAGCGGGCCGAGAACGTGATGATCGTGGACCTGCTGCGCAACGACCTCTCGCGCGTGGCCGAGCCGCACAGCGTGCGCGTGCCGCGCCTGTTCCATACCGAGCAGCTGCCCACCGTGTGGCAGATGACGTCCGACGTGGTGGCGCGCACGCGCGCGGGCACGCGCCTGGCCGACGTGTTCGGCGCGCTGTTCCCCTGCGGCTCGGTCACCGGCGCGCCCAAGGTGCGTGCCATGCAGCTCATCCAGGAGCTCGAGGCCGCGCCGCGCGGCGTGTACTGCGGCGCCGTGGGCGTGGTGCGGCCCGACGGCGCGGGGGGCGTGGCCGCCACCTTCAACGTGCCCATCCGCACCGTGGCGCTGCGCGGAGCGCAGGCCGTATGCGGCATCGGCAGCGGCATCACCTGGGGATCGGAGGCCGGGGCCGAATGGCGCGAGTGGGGCGCCAAGCGCGCCTTCGTGGAGCGCGCGAGCGAGCCATTCGAGCTGCTCGAAACCCTGGCGCTCGACGCGGGAGCGCTGCGCCACCGTGCCGAGCACCTGGCGCGCATGGCGGCCGGGGCCGCACATTTCGGCGTACCGTGGGATGCGGCGCGCGTGCAGGCCTGCCTCGATGCCCTGTGCGCCGCCCACCCCGAGGGGCTGTGGCGCGTGCGTCTGCTGCTCGATGCGCAGGGCGCGCCGCGTGCCGAGGCTTTTGTGCTGCAACCCACGGCCGAGCCCGTGGTGCTGACGCTGGCCGCGCAGCCCTTCCTGCACGCGCGCAGCGAATTCACGCGCCACAAGACCACGCGCCGCGCGCACTACGCGGCCTTTGCGCCGCCGCAGGGCGTTTTTGACACCGTGCTGTGGAACGAGGCGGGGGAGATCACCGAGTCCACTTTCGGCAACATCGCCGCGTTGCTGGACGGCCACTGGATCACGCCGCCGCTCGCCTGCGGCCTGCTGCCCGGCGTAGGGCGCGCCGTGGCGTTGCGCGAAGGCCGCGTGCAGGAGGGCCTGCTGCGCGTGCAGGACCTGCCGCGCGTGCAGGCCTGGGCCTTCGTCAACAGCCTGCGCGGCTGGCTGGCGGCACGGCTGGATGGACCGGTCTAGCTTGAAGAAGCGGTTTAGAGCCGTTCCTTCACGTAGGAAGGCCGGTCCATGTCCACGATCTCCACACTGAGCTGCACGAGCACGCCCTCAGGGCGCGGTGTGAGGCGGCGCAGCACCTCGGCCACACGCCCGGCCAGGTCCTTCTTGGCCTCGGGCGTGCGGCCCGAGAGCAGGCGCAGCTGCGCGTGCACGAAGGCGCGGTTCGCGGGTGCGGTGCCCACCTCGAACTGCTGCACGGGGGCGATGCGGCTCTTGAGGTCGGCCTCGTCGGCCACCTCGGGGCTCGCGCAGACGGCGGCGTTGAGTTCGGTGAGCGCCTGGGCCTCGGGAAAGCCGGCGAGGTTGCGGGAGTATTCGACGATCAGGTGGGGCATGGCAGGCCTCGGTGGTGGAAAAAATTCAGGACAGGTCGAGCGTGCAGCCGTCGCCGAGCGCGTCGCGCCACACGCGCACGCGGCTGGGCGACTCGCGCACGGCCGTGCAGGCCCTGGTCATCGGCGCCAACGACGAGGCCCTGGCCGTGATGGACGGCCTGCGCGCGCGCGGCCTGTGGGTGCCCGCCATCCGCCCGCCCACGGTGCCCGAGGGCACGGCACGGCTGCGCATCGCGCTGTCGGCCGCGCACACCGAGGCCGACGTGCAGCGCCTGCTGCAGGCGCTGGCCGCGCTGCGCCCGGCGCACGCCTGATTTGTTCCACCCGGAGGTTTTCCATGCCCCACCTGACCGTCGAATATTCCCGCAACCTCGCAGGCTTCCCCGAAGCCCAGGCGCTCACCGAGCTCAACGCCGCCGTCTGCGCCAGCCCCGAAGTGGCCGACGAGGCCGACCTCAAGACCCGCATCGTGCCCGTGCCGCAGTTCGCGGTCGGCACCGCGCCCGCGAACCGCGCCTTCGTGCACGCGCAGCTGCGCCTGCTCTCGGGCCGCAGCGACGCGGTGAAGAAGGAACTGTCGGACGCCATCGCCGCCGTGCTGCGCCGCCTCACCCCGCAGCCAGCCGGCATGCTGGTGCAGCTCAGCGTCGAGATCGCCGACATGGACCGGGGCAGCTACTACAAGGGCCGCCTGTAAACCCCGCGGCTTCCACCACGGCCCCGCGCACGCGCTGCGCGCAGTGCCTGCGCCCGCCGCGCGCCTGCCTGTGCGCGCTGGTACGGCCGGTGCACAGCCCCGTGCAGCTGCTGGTGCTGCAGCACCCCGCCGAGGTGCTGGAGGCCAAGGGCACGGCGCGCCTGCTGCACCTGTGCCTGCCGGGCAGCCGGCTGGAAGTGGGCGAGCGGTTCGACCCCGCGCAACTGGCCGCCTGGCTGCACGCGCCCTGGCGCGCGGGCGATGCGCCGCGCCACGGCGTGCTGCTGTACCCGCCGACACCCCACGGCGACGCCCTGGGCCTCGCGGCCAGCGCGCCCTGGCCCTGCCCCACGCCCGCGCCGCACGCGCTGCGGCTCATCGTGCTCGACGGCACCTGGCGCAAAAGCCGCAAGATGCTCTACGCCAACCCCGCCCTGCAGACGCTGCCGCGCCTGGCGCTGGCGCACCCGCCGCCCTCGCGCTACGGCGAACTGCGCAAGGCCCAGGCCGCGCACCAGCGCAGCACGCTGGAAGCCACGGCCTGCGCGCTGGCGCAGCTCGATCCCGCCGGCCCGGCGCCGCACGCGCTGTGGCAGGCTTTCGAGGGCCTGCTGGCGCAGCAGGCCGCGCTGCGGCAGCCATTCGCCCGTAACACGGCCTGAGCGGTGTATCAGGGTTTTTGCCGTAACTCCTGTAGCTCTTTTTCCAGGCCCTGCAGCTCAGCCTCCAGCGCTTGCGTGCGTTCGTTGCAGGCTTCCTCGGCCGCTTCCATTTCACCGGCAGCCTCCTGCGCCTCCAGCCTGCCCGCCACCGTGCGCCGCCGTTCGGCCAGCGTCTGGCGTTCGGCCAGGGCCGCCCGTTCGCGCGCGCACTGGGCACGGTGTTCTTCGAGGTCGGCCTGCGCGTTGGCCACGCCGCTGGTTTCCAGCGCGGTGCGGCGCTGCCAGCGTTCGCCGAAAACGCCCTCCTTCTTCGCGGCAGGCGCGCGCTTGGCGGGGGCGGAGGCGGGCACGGCGGGCCCCGTGGGGAGCTTGACCTCGATCTCCTCCCCCTGCCCCGGGCAACGGGCGTCCTGGACGGTGACCTTGCCATCGGCGCCCTGGCATTTGTAGATGGCCCAGGCTGGCGTGGCCGGGAGCAGCGCGGCGGCCGCCACGGCGGCCATGGCCCATGTCGTCTTGCGCATCGACTTCCTTTCCTTCGCGCAGGCCCGCCGCAGCAGGCGCCATGCGCTCATGTTTCGATAGCTGCTTGCGCTTTCCCGGTAAGGCCTGGAGGCCGATTTGACTGCTAATTTCCGTACAGGAAAGGTCAGCGCCCGCCCGCGGGCCGCAGCAGCGCCATGTACTGGCGGTACTTGGCATTGTCGGGGTTGATCTCGTTCACGCGTTCGAGCAGGCCCATGATTTCGGCCAGCAGGGCGTCGGAGCGCCCCTCGGCGCGCATCTGCCCGATCAGCAGGCCGCACAGGTTCATCATCATCACCTCGCTGTGCGGCAGGTTCTGCAGCGCGATGCGCAGCAGCCGCGCGCCTTCGGCGAACTGGCCCTGGCGCCCCAGCAGCACGCCCTGGTTGTTGATGCTGATGGCTTCCTCGCGCGACTCGGCGATGAGCGTGCGCCCCTCCTCGCCCATCTGCGCCTGCTCGAACAGCTCCTGCACCTGGCCGGAGAGCTGCGCATCCTCGTGGTGCGACTTGACCAGGTTGCGCATCAGCGCGCAGGCCTGCTCCTTGCGCCCCTGGGCCAGCATGCTATGGGCCACTTCCATGGCGGTCTGCGGGCTGGCCTTGTCGGCGTGGCTGGCCAGCAGCGCCTCGACCTGCGCCATGGCGGCCTGCGCCTCTTCGGCCTGCCCCGCCTTGTGGTGCACGGCGCTTTGCACGGCGGCGGCCTGGATGGCGATGTTGACGCCGTCCTTGCTGTCCTTGAACACCTCGTTGGTGCGCTTGAGCAGCTTCAGCGCCTCCTCCGGGCTGTCGCTGTCGGACAGCACGCGCGCCAGCGCCACGTAGGCTGCGGGGTGCTTGTTGGAGGAGAACTCGCTGATCTGGATGGTTTTCTCGAACGCGCCCTGCGCCACGTCGAGCGCGCCGTTGCGCCAGGCGGTCTCGCCCAGCGCCCGCTGGCGGTAGGCCGAGTTGGGCGAGAGCTTCACGGCGGCCTGCAGCACCTGCTGGGCCTGGGGCTTGTCGCCCATGGCGTCGAAGGTCTTGGCGAGCCAGTCGGCGGCCTCGATGAACATGCGGTTTTCTTCCAGCACCTGGCGGAACTGGCTGCGCGCCATCTCGTACTGGCCCTGGTGGAAGTACACCTTGCCCAGGCCGGTGCGCGCCCAGGGCACGCTGCGCGCGGCCAGCACCGACTCGAACAGGGTCTTGGCGCCGTCGTAGTCGCCCAGCTTGAGCAGCAGGTCGCTCTTGATGCGCAGGATCTCGGGGGCCTTGCCGCCCTCGCCCGCCAGCAGCTGGTTGCAGCGCGCCAGCGCCGTGGCGTAGTCGCGCCCGCGCAGCGCCTCCTCCACGCCGCGCAGGGCCTGCTTCTTGACGATGAGGCGCTCCAGGCGGCCTTCGAGGATGTTCTGGTTGATCGGCTTGAGCAGGTATTCGTCGGGCTTGGCCTCGGCCGCGCCCATGATCATCTCGGCGG
>JASLFM010000264.1 GCA_030150585.1 Acidovorax sp. | reverse complement strand
GTGTTCTGGGCCGGTTCGCCCATCCACTGCAGGTAGTTGACCAGATCGCCCACGGCCTGATCGTACTGCAGGGGCGTCATGGCACCCGGCGTCACCTGCTCCCAGCCCTTGAAGACCTCGGTCTTGTGGCCGTGGCTCTCGTGCTCCTCGAAGATGGGACGGCGGTCGCCCTGCAATTGCCACAGCGCGTGCGGCATGCCGACGCTCGGGAATGCAAGGTTGTTCCAGCCCGTGGCCTTGGTGTCGTCGCGGTAGAACGTGCGCAGGAAAGTGTACAGGTAGTCGGCACCCGTGCCATTATGGCCCGCGCGCGAGCGCGCGATCACGGTCAGGTCGGGCGGGTTCGCACCGAACCACTCCTTGGCCTGGCGGGGATCGATGGCCGCCTTCATGGTCTCGCCCACCTTGTCCGTGGTGAACAGCAGGTTGTCCTTGATCTGCTGGTCCGTGAGGCCGATGTCCTTGAGGCGGTTGAAGCGCATGTAAGCGGCCGAATGGCAGCTCAGGCAGTAGTTCACGAACAGCTTGGCGCCATTCTGCAAAGAGGCCGTGTCGGTCGTCTTAACGGGGGCCTTGTCCCAGGCCAGGCCGCCCTCGGAAGCCTGCGCTCCCGTGGCGAGGCCAATGGCTGCGATCAACGTGAGGATGATTTTCTTCATGGTGGACTCTCTCCTGCAGCTCAGTGCGCGGCGAAGGTGACGCGGTCGGGCACCGGCTTGGGCTCGCCCAGGCGGCTCCACCACGGCATCAGCAGGAAGAAGCCGAAGTAGAACAGCGTACCCACCTGCGAGACCCGCTCGCCGATCGGCGATGGCGGCTGCACGCCCAGGTAGGCCAGGATCACGAACACGATCACGAACAGGCCGTACAGGTACTTGTGCCAGCTCGGGCGGTAGCGGATCGAGCGCGCCGGGCTCTGGTCCAGCCAGGGCAGGAAGAACAGGATGATCACGGCGCCGCCCATCACGACCACGCCCCAGAACTTGGCGTCGATCGAGAGCATGAGCGCGATGACGACCACGGCGGCCACGGCAATACCGGCCTTGATGAAGCTGGGCAGCTTGGCTTTCAGGACCCCGAAGCCCGCACCGAGCACCACGCAGGCGATCAGCGCATACATCATCTCGCTCGTGATGGCGCGCAGCATCGAGTAGAACGGCGTGAAGTACCACACGGGCGCGATGTGCGCGGGCGTCTTCAGCGGATCGGCCGGGATGAAGTTGTTGTACTCCAGGAAATAGCCACCAAACTCGGGCGCGAAGAAGATCACCGCCGAGAAGATGAACAGGAACACGGACACGCCAAAAATGTCGTGCACCGTGTAGTACGGGTGGAACGGCACGCCGTCGAGCGGATGGCCCTGGGCGTCCACAGGCTTGCCAGGGCCCTTGATTTCGATGCCGTCAGGGTTGTTGGAGCCCACGTCATGCAGCGCCAGCAGGTGTGCCACCACCAAGCCCAGCAGCACGAGCGGCACGGCGATCACGTGGAAGCTGAAGAAACGGTTCAGCGTGGCGTCGCCCACCACGTAGTCGCCGCGGATCAGCAGGGCCAGGTCAGGGCCGATGAAGGGGATGGCCGAGAACAGGTTCACGATCACCTGCGCGCCCCAGTACGACATCTGGCCCCAGGGTAGCAGGTAGCCCATGAAGGCCTCGGCCATGAGGCACAGGAAGATGGCGCAGCCGAAGATCCAGACCAGCTCGCGCGGCTTGCGGTACGAGCCGTAGAGCAGGCCGCGGAACATGTGCAGGTACACCACCACGAAGAACGCCGAGGCGCCCGTGGAGTGCATGTAGCGAATCAGCCAGCCCCAGGGCACGTCGCGCATGATGTACTCGACCGACTCGAACGCCTTGGCGGCGTCGGGCTTGTAGTGCATCACGAGGAAGATGCCGGTAACGATCTGGATCACCAGCACCAGCAGGGCCAGCGAGCCGAAGATGTACCAGAAGTTGAAGTTCTTCGGAGCGTAGTACTCCGACATGTGAACCTTGTAGGCGTCGAAGGCCGTGGGGAAGCGGTTCTCGAGCCAGTTGGTGAGCTTGGCGCCCGCCGAGGCGTTGGGGGAGATCTCCTGGAATTCGCGATAAGCCATCGTTGTCTCCCTCAAGCCTTCTTGTCTTCACCGATCAGGAGCTTGGTCTCCGACAGGTACATGTGGGGCGGCACCTCGAGGTTGTCGGGTGCGGGCTTGTTCTTGAACACGCGCCCCGCCATGTCGAACGTGGAGCCGTGGCAGGGACACAGGAAGCCGCCCTTCCAGTCGTCGGGCAGCGAGGGCTGCGGGCCGGAGGCGAACTTATCGGAGGGCGAGCAGCCCAGGTGGGTGCAGATGCCGACCACCACGAGGATCTCAGGCTTGATGGAGCGCGCTTCGTTGCGGGCGTAGGGCGGCGTGAGCTCGTCGGGGTGGCGCTGGGACTGGGGGTCGGCCAGCTGTCCATCGAGCGCCTTCAGTTCGGCCACTTGCTCGGGCGTACGCTTGACGATCCACACGGGCTTTCCGCGCCACTCGACGGTGAGCTTCTCGCCGGGCTTGAGGCCGGAGATGTCCGCCTCGACGGCGGCACCGGCCGCCTTGGCCTTTTCGGAGGGCTGGAACGTACTCACGAAAGGAACGGCGGTTGCCACGCCGCCCACCGCACCAGCGCAGCCGGACGCAATGAGCCACGTCCGCTTGCTGGAGTCGACTGGAGCTTCACTCATGGGGATCCTCGATGAACATCTCAGAATGGGGGTCAACCTCAAATTGTAGCGGAGTGAAAATGGTTATTCCAACCGGACCCCGTGCCTTGACACTGCACCAAGTCAAGCAATACTGCAGTTTTTGCAGCCTTTAGCAGGAGCTAACAAATATGAGCATGTTGAAAGAATTCAGGGAGTTCGCCGTCAAGGGCAACGTCATCGACCTCGCCGTGGGCGTGATCATCGGCGGAGCCTTCGGCAAGATCGTGGACTCGGTCGTGGCCGACCTCATCATGCCGCTCGTGGGCATGGTGTTCGGCAAGCTCGATTTTTCCAACCTCTTCGTGGTGCTCGGCAGCGTGCCGCCCGGCACGGCCACGACACTCGACGCGCTCAAAAAGGCCGGTGTTCCCGTGTTCGCCTACGGCAACTTCATCACCGTGGCGGTGAATTTCATCATCCTGGCCTTCATCATCTTCATGATGGTCAAGCAGATCAACCGCCTCAAGCGCGAAGCCCCGCCTGCACCGGCACCAGAGCCCGTGACACCCGAGGACATCGTGCTGCTGCGCGAAATCCGGGACAGCCTCAAGCGCTGAGCCGGATACCCCTCCCTCCCAAACCCGCGGGCCGCGGGTTTTTTTATGCCGCCAGGCGGCGCGCCATGCGCACGGCCTCGATCAGACTCGCCGCATCGGCCACGCCCCGGCCCGCGATGTCGAAGGCCGTTCCATGGTCTGGGCTGGTGCGCACCAGCGGCAGGCCCAGCGTGACGTTCACGCCCTTGTCCACGCCGAGGTACTTCACGGGGATGAGCCCCTGGTCGTGGTACATGGCCACCACCACATCGAACTCGCCGGGCCGCTCAGGCGTGTGGCGCGCGCGCATGAACACCGTGTCGGGCGCATAGGGGCCGTGCACGTCCAGCCCTTCGGCCCGCGCCTGGGCCACGGCCGGGACAATCACGTCGAGCTCCTCGCGGCCGAACAGCCCCCCCTCGCCCGCGTGCGGGTTGAGCCCCGCAACGGCGATGCGCGGTCTGCGTCCCAGGCTGCGCGCGAGCGCCGCGTGCGTGATGCGCAGCGTCTGCAACACGTTGTCGAGCGTAACGGCCTCGATGGCATCGCGCAGCGACACGTGGATGCTCACGAGCACCGTGCACAGCTCGTCGCTCGCGAGCATCATGCGCACGGGCATACCGGCCAGCGGCACGTCCGCATGGCGCGCGGCCTCTGCCTGCAGCAGCTCGGTGTGGCCCGGGAAGTGCACGCCCGCGGCCGAGAGCGCCTCCTTGTGCAGCGGCGCGGTGACAAGCGCCGCCACCTCGCCGCGCAGCGCGGCGCGCGCGGCCCATTCCACGCATTGCGCGGCCGCGCGGCCCGCCTCGGCACTCACCATGCCCCAGGGCTGCGGCCCGGGCAGGCCCGGCAGCGCCAGCACGGGCAGGCAGCGCGGCGGCGCCCGCCATGCCTCACCCGCATCCGCCAGCAACGCCACCGGAAGCGAAGGCCGGCCCGGCCCTTCGATACACGCCGCAGCACGGCGCAGCGTGGCCGGATCGCCCACGGCAAAGCAGCCGTGCAGTTCCTCGGGCGCATCGCGGAAGGCCTTGGCGACAATTTCGGGGCCGATGCCGGCGGGGTCGCCTTGCGTGATGGCGATAGGAAGCGGTGCTTTCATAAGAAAAGGGCTCCAGCGCTTGATGAATCTGCGCTAGCAGCTATGAAAAAAGGAGTTATCAAGCCGGGTTGTCGATTTCGATGAAGCGGTGCTCGAGCCCGTATTGCGCCGCCACGTGCGCGGCCACGGCCGGTGCACCGTAGCGCTCGGTGGCATGGTGGCCCGCCGCGAGAAAGGCCACGCCCGTCTCGCGCGCGAGGTGCGCCTGGGGTTCGGAAATCTCGCCCGTGACGAAGGCATCGGCCCCCGCGGCAATAGCGGCCTCGAAGAAGCCCTGCGCCCCGCCCGTGCACCAGGCCACGCGGCGGATGGTCCGCTCGTCACCCTTTGCGAGGGTGACGCTGCGGCCCAGGGCCTGCTGCACATGCGCAGCCAGAGCGTTCCCATCCGCAAACGCAGCGTCGGCGGCAAAGCCCAGGTCCTGCTCGCCGAAGCGCTGGTCGGCCTGCCAGCCGAGTACGCGGCCGAGTTGCGCGTTGTTACCCAACTCGGGGTGCGCATCGAGTGGCAGATGGTAGGCGAAGAGGCTGATGTCGTGCGCGAGCAGCAGGCGCAGGCGCTCCTTCATCCAGCCCACCACCCGCCCGTCCTGGCCCCGCCAGAACAGGCCATGGTGCACGAAGATCGCATCGGCGCGCGCATCGATCGCGGCCTCGATGAGTGCGCGGCTGGCCGTCACGCCGCTCACCAGGCGCCCGACCAGGGGCTTGCCCTCGACCTGCAGGCCGTTCGGGCCGTAGTCCTTGAAGCGTTCGGGCTGCAACAGGCCGTCGAAGCCGCGCAGCAGTTCGTTGCGGAAAATGCTCATGGGCCGATTGTCTCAGCCCCTGCGCGCACCGGATGTGCTTGGCGCACAATGGCGCATTCACTGCCCATCGATGGATTTCATGAAGCGCTTCTGGCTGCTGTTCTCCCAGGCCGTGACCGTGCTGGTCGCGGCCTATTTCGTTGTTGCCACGCTGCAGCCCGATTGGCTGCGCCACGGCCCTCGGCTCTCGGGCGCGGGCATTGCCCTGCTCGAGGCACCACCGCAGCCCGCCGGCAGCGCCACGCCCGCACCCGGCAGTTTCAGCGCGGCGGCACGCAAGGCGGCGCCTGCGGTGGTCAGCATCAACACCAGCAAGGCCGTACGCCACCCCCGCAGCAACGACCCCTGGTTCCAGTTCTTCTTCGGCGATCCGGGCCCGCAGGCCCAGGTGGGCCTGGGCAGCGGCGTGATCGTGAGCCCCGAAGGCTATATCCTCACGAACAACCACGTGGTCGAGGGTGCCGACGAGATCGAGGTCACGCTCACCGACAGCCGCCGCGCCAGGGCGCGCGTGATCGGCACGGACCCCGACACCGACCTCGCCATCCTCAAGATCGAGCTCGACAAGCTGCCCGTGATCGTGCTGGGAAATTCCGACCAGCTCGCCGTGGGCGACCATGTGCTGGCCATCGGCAACCCCTTCGGCGTGGGTCAGACGGTGACGAGCGGCATCGTGAGTGCGCTGGGCCGCAGCCAGCTCGGCATCAATACGTTCGAGAACTTCATCCAGACCGACGCCGCCATCAACCCCGGCAACTCGGGCGGCGCGCTCGTGGACGTGTTCGGCAACCTGCAGGGCATCAACACGGCCATTTACTCGCGCTCGGGCGGCAGCATGGGCATCGGCTTCGCGATTCCGGTATCGACGGCCCGCCTGGTGCTCGACGGCATCGTGAAGGATGGCCAGGTCACGCGCGGCTGGATCGGCGTGGAGCCCAACGAGCTCTCGCCCGAGCTGGCCGAGACCTTCGGCGTGAAGGCATCGGAGGGCGTGATCATCACCGGCGTACTGCAGGACGGCCCGGCAGCGCAGGCCGGCATGCGCCCCGGCGACGTGATCGTGCAGGTGGCGGGCAAGCCCGTACGCAATGTCTCGGAGCTGCTCACGGCCGTGGCGGCGCTCAAGCCGGGGCAGAAGGCCGCCTTCACCATCCAGCGCGGCGACGGCTCGGCGGAGCTGCAGATTTCGCCCGGGGTGCGCCCCACGCAGCGCAGCGCGCGGCGTTAGCCACCGGACACTATCAAAAAAGAAGCTGCCAGCGCTCTTTGCATGGGCGCTGGCAGCTTCTTTTAGGGATGAATCAGGGCTTGGCTTCTTCCGCTTCCTCGGGCGGCTTGGACACCTTGAGGAACCAACCCGCAGCGAGGATGCCAATCTCGTACAGAAAGCACATCGGAATGGCCAGCGCAAGCTGGGACATCACATCGGGGGGCGTGACCACCGCCGCCACGATGAAGGCCACAACGACGAAGTAGCCCCGGAAAGACTTGAGCTTGGGGATGTCCACGATGCCAAACCGCACCAGCAGCATCACCACAATGGGCACCTGGAAAGTGACGCCGAACGCCAGGTACAGCGACAGGATGGACTCGACGTAGGAAGCGATGTCCGGCGTGGCGGCCACGGCCTCGGGGGTGAAACGCTGGATGAAGCCAAACATCCGGTCCAGCACGAAGAACTGCACGAAGGCAATGCCTGCATAGGCCAGGAAGCTGCCAAAAACGATGAGCGGCAGCGCGAACTTCTTCTCATGGCTGTATAGGCCCGGCGCGACGAAGGCCCAGGCCTGGTACATGAGCCAGGGCAGGGACAGCAGCACAGCCCCCATCAGCAGCACCTTCATGGGCACGAAGAAGGGCGAGAACACCCCCACAGCGATGAGCTTGGCATCCGGCGGCATGTGGTGGCGGATGGGCAGGGCGATCCAGTCGATCAAACCACCGGGGCCGGGCCAGATGGCCAGCAGCACCAATGCCACGGCGATGCCGTAGATGCAGTAGAGCAGGCGGTCGCGCAGCTCCATGAGATGCTGCACGAAGGGCTGCTCGGTGCCAGCCAGTTCGTCTTCTTGGGAGGTTTTTTCGGACATGGAAGGATCGCCCCGGAGGCAGCGTTCTCAAGCCCCCGCGCGGAATGTCAATGGAATTTCTGCGGCCGGTAGCGCGCCACGCGCGCCGCGCCCGACAGGGCCTTGGTGCGCACGCCCGCCCGCGCCTTGTACCACTGCGGCATCGCCCCACGCTTGAGGCGCCAGTTCTTGCCGGGGTGCTTGTAGGCCGGCACGGCCGGGGCTTCATCGAACGTGGGAGAGGACGGTGCGGCCGCACCCGTGGCGTCGGCCCAGTCCTTCTCGAATGCGCTGGCCTCGGTCTGGATGGAATGCTCGACCTCGCGGGCCGCGCCTTCCACCTGGTCCTTCATCTTCCTGAGCTCGTCGAGCTCCATGGAACGATTGACCTCGGCCTTCACATCGTTGACGTAGCGCTGCGCCTTGCCCAGCAGGGTACCCACGGTCCGCGCCACGCGCGGCAGCTTTTCGGGGCCGATGACGATCAGCGCCACGGCGCCGATCAGCGCCATCTTGGACAGGCCAATGTCGATCATGGAAAGCTCAGGCGATCAGCTCTTTTGCTTGGCTTCCACGTCGATGGTGGTCTTGTCTGCGGCCTGCTGGTTGGCGACCTGGCCGGCGGGTGCAGCGGTCTTGGCGGCGTCATCGGGCGCGCTGCCGTCCTTCATGCCGTCCTTGAAACCCTTCACGGCACCGCCCAGGTCGGAGCCGATGTTCTTGAGCTTCTTGGTGCCGAACACCATGACGACAATCAGCAGCACGATCAACCAGTGCCAGATGGAAAACGAGCCCATGAAAAATCTCCTAACGAATCAGTCCATTGTAGACGCCGGGCATGACAAGGCTGTCATATCCCTTGCAGCTGGGAGCGGGCGCTCAGCCCTTGAGCCAGGGGCGCGGTCCGCCCATCACGTGGATGTGCAGATGGTGGATTTCCTGCCCCCCTTCTGCCCCTGTATTTACCACGATGCGGAAACCACCCTCGGGGTAGGGATTGCAGCCCTGTTCCAGCGCCAGCCGGGGGGCCAGGGTCATCATGCGGCCAAGCACCTCGGCATGCTCGGCGCCCACGTGGGCCATGGAAGCAACGTGCCGCTTGGGCACCATGAGGAAGTGCACGGGCGCCCAGGGATGGATGTCGTGGAACGCGAAGATGTCCTCGTCCTCGTAGACTTTCCTGGACGGGATCTGGCCGGCGATGATCTTACAAAAGAGGCAGTTCGGATCGTGCATGGAAGAAGTGGCAGTCGAGCGCGGAAGATGGCTCAGGGATTGTCCGCGATGTTGATGGTCGGCCGCACGCCCACGTCGTGCCGGTGCTGCTTGAGCCACCTCTCGCCCTCGGTGCGGCCCAGCGCGAACAGCTGGCGCACGAAGGAGAGGTCGGCCCGTGTCTTGCTCGATGCACCAAAGGGCGCAAGCACGGCCCCTCCGTCGATGCGGTGCAGCCGTACATTCTTGTAGCGCTGGGGGTCGAGCCGCCCCTCGGCCAGCAGACGGCGCACGAACTCGATGGCGCGCATCTCCGACAGCAGGCTCGCGTTGAACGTCACCTCGTTCATGCGCTCGATGATTTCCTGCGCGTTATCGGGCAGGTCGCGGTGCTCGATCGGGTTGATCTGCACGAGCAGGATGTCCGCGCTCTCGGTTTGGTAAATGAGCGGGTACAGAGCCGGGTTGCCTGAATAGCCACCGTCCCAGTAGTGCTCGCCGTCGATCTGCACTGCCTTGAACAGCAGTGGCAGACAGGCGGAAGCCATGACGGCATCGGCCGACAGACGCGGCCCCGAAAAAATCTCGCCACGCCCCGTACGCACGTTGGTGGCGCACACGAATACCTTGGGGCCGCGGGAGCC
>JASLFM010000203.1 GCA_030150585.1 Acidovorax sp. | reverse complement strand
GGCTTCCACGAGCGCAAGAGCCGCTACATCGCCGACATGGAGACCTGCAAGATCCTGCCGCCGCATGTGGACGCCATGCTGATGCCGCTGCGCGCGCTCATAGGCTCCTTGCAGGCCCGCGACACCTGCCCGCAGATCGAGCTGGCCTGCGGCGATGAAGTCACGGCGCTGGTGCTGCGGCACCTGGAGCCGCTGTCTGGCAGTGACCTGGACAAGCTGCGTGCCTTCGCCGCGGAGCACGGCGTACAGTGGTGGCTGCAGCCCAAGGGGCCCGACACGGTGCATTTGCTCGATACGGGCGGACCGCAGCTCGCTTACGCGCTGCCCGACTTCGGCATCACCATGCCGTTCAAGCCCACCGACTTCACCCAGGTCAACCCGCACATCAACCGCGTGCTGGTCACGCGCGCACTGCGCCTGCTCGACGCGCAGAAGAGCGAGCGCGTGATCGACTGGTTCTGCGGCCTGGGCAACTTCACGTTGCCGATCGCCACGCAGGCGCGCGAGGTGCTGGGTATCGAAGGTAGCGAGGCGCTTGTGGCCCGCTCGCGCGAAAACTATCAGCGAAATCAGGCCTCGGCGCATACGGGGCAGGCGCTGGCAGCTACCACTTTCGTAGCGCGCAACCTGTTCGAGATGACACCGGATATGCTTGTAGCCGATGGCCAGGCCGACAAGTGGTTGGTCGATCCGCCGCGCGAGGGGGCCTTCGCGCTGTCGAAGGCGCTGGCCGATCTGCACCAGGCGCGCATCGGCGCCGAAGGGGCGCCGCCCCTGCCCGCCGCGGCCGAGGGCTGGGAGCCGCCTGCGCGCATCGTGTACGTGAGCTGCAACCCTGCCACGCTCGCGCGCGACGCGGGGCTGCTGGTGCACCAGGCGGGCTACCGCTGCGTGGCGGCGGGGGTGGTCAACATGTTCCCGCATACGGCCCACGTGGAGAGCATGGCGGTGTTTGAGCGCGGTTGAGAACCTGTTCAAGTATCGCTGTCGGCCGCCGCGCGGCTGCGCGCCGGCTTGGCGGGCTCGGCCTTGCCGAGCACCGAGGGCGTACCCTCGATCTTGTTCTCGCGCATGTAGGCGTCCATGTCCTTCCAGCCCGCGAACACCGCGGCCTTGGGGGACTTGGGGTTGAGCGTGAAGCAGTCCTCCAGCCCGCGCAGCGCATGGCGGCACGCGCCACCGACGGCCCTGGCCTCGGCCTCGCGCTGCACCACGCGCGGATCGGGCCCCAGGCCGGGAATCTCGCAGCCCGTGAGCAGGGGGGGCAGGGCGGCCGCCAGCAGGCAGGCACGCAGGAGGGGGGCTTTGGGGATCATGTCTTCCCATTATCGGCACCCCTGCGCACGGATTGAGGGTGGGATATTGCCCGGCATCAACAAAAAAGGCCCCGCAGGGCCTTTCTTGCTATGCAGCGCGCAGAGGTCAGTCGCGCTCGCCGCCCATGATGCCCAGCAGGGCCAGCAGGCTCTGGAACACGTTGAACAGGTCCAGGTACAAGGCGAGCGTGGCGCTGATGTAGTTGGTTTCGCCGCCGTCGATGATCTGCTTGAGGTCGTACAGCATGTAGGCGCTGAAGATGCCGATGGCGGCCACGGAGATGGCCATCATGCCCGCCGAGGAGCCCACGAACACGTTGATGAGGCTGCCCACCATGAGCACCATGGCGCCCACGAACAGCCACTTGCCCATGCCCGAGAGATCGCGCTTGATCACCGTGGCCAGGCTGGCCATCACGAAGAACACGCCGGCCGTGCCCGCAAAGGCGGTCATGATGAGGTCGGTGCCGTTCTTGAAGCCCAGCACCATGCCGATCAGGCGCGAGAGCATCAGGCCCATGAAGAACGTGAATGCGAGCAGCACGCCCACGCCGGCGGCCGAGTTCTTGGTCTTCTCGATGGCGAACATGAACGCGAATGCCCCGCCCATGAACACGATCAGGCCCACGCCGCCGCGCAGCGACTGCGTGATGCCCGTGACCACGCCCAGCCAGGCGCCCAGCACGGTAGGCAGCAGGCTCAGGGCCAGCAGCCAGTAGGTGTTGCGCAGCACCTTCTGGCGCTGCTCTTGGGATACGGCATAGCCCGCAGTGCCCAGCGTGGTGACTTCGGTGTTCATCTTCTGTTTCTCTCCTGGTTGGCCTGCCAGGGTGGCAGGTTCGCGCATTCTAGGTGGAGGCCTTTTGCCGGGATTGCAATACCCGGACGCACAGCGGCAGTTTTGGTTTGGATTGTTTTGCGCAGCGCAACATGGATGGAGTCGGTATGCTCAAAGGTTTATCACTCCTTTGTGGAATCGGATATATGAAGACCAAGCCCGAACTCGAACTCGCCGACATCAAGAAGATCGCCGCCGCGGCCGAAGCCGAGGCGCTGAAGAACCAATGGGCCGTGACCATCGCGATCGTGGACGACGGCGGCCACCTGCTGTGGCTGCAGCGCCTGGACGGCGCGGCGCCCGTGTCTGCGCACATTGCGCCTTCGAAGGCGCGCACGGCCGCGCTGGGCCGCCGCGAGAGCAAGGTATACGAAGACATGGTGAACGGTGGCCGCACCTCGTTCCTGTCGGCGCCTTTGATCGACGGCCTGCTCGAAGGCGGCGTGCCGATCGTGAAGGACGGCCAGTGCCTGGGTGCCGTGGGCGTGAGCGGTGTCAAGTCCACCGAGGACGCGCAGATCGCGCGCGCCGGCATCGCGGCCATCGGCCTTTGATCGCGCCGCGGCACGCCACGAAAAAACCGGCCTTCGAGGCCGGTTTTTTGATGGAGCCGTGGAAAAAAAGCCTGGCTACCAGGGTGTGAGCCCGTTGGCTGGCAAAAACGACCCTTGGGCCTGATGGCCTGGAGTCGCCCCACGATGAAACTATTTGGTCAGGATCAGCTTGCCGAGCTTGGTGGCCTGCAGGCGATAGACCACACCGTTGTGCACGATGGCCACGGCCTTTTGCCCTTGCAGCAGGGCGTTGCTGTCCACGGCGCCAGCAGGCACATCGCTGCTGCGCTGCGCCATGCCCTGGCGATCGAGCCCGGCTGGCGAAGAGAAAGCATTGGCGATGAGGCTGGCTTGCATGGTATGTCCCTCGGTGTGATTTGATTTGTTAATGATAACCATTCTCAATTAAAAGGCAAGGCCTGTCAGAGAATTTTTTGGAAGATCGTCTTTCTTGAAGGAAGAGGCCCTGCGCCCGGGCCCCACCCGAAGGGGCCGCTACGGGGCGGGATCGGTCACGAAGCCGATCTTGCGCACGCCGGCGCGCTGCGCGGCCGCCATGGCCTGTGCCACGCGCTCGTACCGCACGTTCTTGTCGCCGCGGATGTGCAGGTCGGGCTGCGGGTTCTGGGCAGCCGTGGCTTCGAGGCGCTGGTGCAGCTCGTCGTCGCTCACGGTGAGCTCGTTCCAGTGGTACTTGCCTTCGGCGTCCACCGACAGGCGCACGGTCTCGGGCTTGATGTCCTCGGGCTGGTTCACGGCCTTGGGCAGGTCCACATTGACCGAGTGCTTCATCACGGGCACGGTGATGATGAAGATGATGAGCAGCACCAGCATGACGTCGACCAGCGGCGTCATGTTGATCTCGTTCATCACCTCATCGGCGTCGTCCTGGGTTCCGAAAGCCATGGCTTACGCGCCTTTCTTCAGGGGCAGCACCTTGGCCGTCTCGCCGCTGGCCGAGACGCGTGCGCCCGTCACGAAGTAGGCGTGCATGTCATGGGCGAAGCTGTTGAGGCGGTTCAGGATGGACTTGTTGCCGCGCACCAGCGCGTTGTAGCCCAGCACGGCGGGAATGGCCACGGCCAGGCCCAGGGCCGTCATGATGAGCGCCTCGCCGATCGGGCCTGCCACTTTGTCGATGGTGGACTGGCCCGACGTGCCGATGGCCACCAGCGCGTGGTAGATACCCCACACGGTGCCGAACAGGCCGATGAAGGGGGCCGTGGAGCCCACCGAGGCCAGGATGGCCAGGCCTGATTGCAGGCGTGCGGTGAATTCGTCGATGCAGTTGCGCAGGCAGCGCGTGACCCAATCGCTGACGTCCAGGGTGTCGTGCAGGTGGGCCTTGGT